>NZ_JBBMXH010000029.1:0-44617 GCF_037996725.1 Xenorhabdus entomophaga | reverse complement strand
CTTGCTGTGACATAGCCTTTTGTTCCTTTATTTCTCTCAGTTTGGCGACTTAAAGTTATAAAGGAGCGGCTATGTCATTTCAACTCACCATAAAAGTCGAGCATCGCGTTTGTTTCCTTTATTTTGTCATTTTCCACTTATCCTACTTATCCCACTTATCCCACTTATCCCACTTATTTCATTTATTCCACTTACTGGCAGTGTGCTCATTTCTGATTTTTTTCTTTCATTTCCCTTCATGATCCAAGGACCATTATCGTATTACTTCAATTTGTTGTTATCAGATTTGGCCGTTTCTCTATATTTTCAATATGTCTCCTGCATGAAACCTGATATTTTAAAAAGTCGAAAAGTACAATTATTAAGCAATTTTTGTATGGATAATGACTTGTAAATAAATGGTAATATAAAATAGATAAAAAGAATAAAAATTCAAAAATTGTAGTTTATGTCAATGATTTTTCCTTTATTTATAATTATTGTGAATGATTAGAGGGGGTATGCAGTAATCGACACAATTAAAACCAATTTTTTCTGTGGCTTCACAAAGGAAATATGACCCGTTCTATAAGGCGTAAAATCATCCTTACTCCTGATTAATTCCGATTTTTTTATTTAATATATTATTTTATCTTGTGATCGAGATCTTATCTTTGATAGGAAAGAGAAATATTACATTAGCTTTTTTGATATAAACATTCTTGAATGTGTGTTGGTGGTTTCTTGTCTAGGGGTAGATCTCGTCTTACTATTGATGATAAGAATAAGTAAACATGAAAACTATAAGTATACTCTTTTGTATTATCTTTATTTTGTACAGTGCAATATTAATTGGGTGCTTTTCGACAGTCGAACATGACTGGATGATTGGGGAAGAGGGGGTCAATACAGTTTGTGATGTAGTAAATACCTTTGCAGTTAATGACGACAGAAAATTGACAGCCCCTCTGTGTTTGGTCTTTTTATTACCTTTTATGATTCTTTTTATGATGAAGGGAGTAAAAGGATTTACGGAGAGTAAATTACAGTCGATAGTTTATTTTTTGACAGTTATATTTTCAATTGGAAACTGGTATTGGATGTTTTTTGGTCGATTTGCGGGTTGTCCATTCCCTCCAAACTGACTATGATGATTATTGGAAGATAATGGTATTGAACATTATCTCCCAATAAGAATTATGCAGAATAAGCCATTAATAATTTATTGCCAGTTCATCTTTCGGTTGGTGCTCCTTCCCTTGCATACATCCCGTAATCCCGGATAATTGCTGCGACTCTCAAACGATAATCCACAAACACCCCATTGCGCCCTAACACCTGCGCTTCCTGATGTTGGTAAGTATTTCTCCATTGTTTTACAGATTCTTCATCACGCCAGAAGGAGAGAGAAAGATATTTATTGTTATTATTGAGGCTCTGAAAGCGTTCTATGGAAATAAATCCCGGAATGGTATCCAATAATGGCCTGAGGGCAGCAGCGGTATCAAAATAATGTTCACTTTGGTTTTCTGCGATTTCGACTTCAAATATGACAGCTAACATTATCATTTCCTTGAAGGATAAAAAAATCTAAGCTACCTTGCTGCAATCACTGTCACTTCGATGTTCATCAAAATATGCATGAATTCACTCTTGAGAAACGAGTTTCTGCCATTGCTGCGGTGTTGGCTGATTACACCCGTGCCCGCATGTTATTTTTGCTGATGGATGGGCGCGCTTATACCGCGACAGAATTAAGTGCTGCTACTGATGTTGTTCCATCAACAACCAGCGCCCATTTAAATCGTCTGGCAGAAGAAAGCTTAATCAGCTGCATTAAACAGGGGCGGCATCGTTATTTTAAAATTTATAACAAAGAAGTCGCTAACTTGCTGGAAAATATGATGTATTTTGCTAATGGTGGATATGACGATATTGTCAAAATTTCCACACCCCAATCTTTGTGTTTTTTCCGAACTTGTTATGACCATATGGCAGGGGAAATTGCGGTAAAAATTCATGATAGTTTGTTGGTGAATCATTGGATGACGGAAAATTATGAATTAACGCCGACAGGCAAAGATCTTTTGATTTCACTTGATATAGACAGTGATATGGCTCTCTCCTCGCGGCGAAAATTTGCCTGTTCCTGCCTTGACTGGAGTGAACGGCATTTTCATCTTGGCGGTTTTTTAGGGGCATCGTTGCTTGATACTTTTTTAAAGAAAAAATGGGCAGTCAGGCAATTGGACAGCCGGGAACTGGTATTAACAGAATCGGGGAAGCGTGGGCTTAAACAGAAATTTCGCGTAGAAATAGATGGCGGCATGGGCCGCCATCTGCTGTGATTTATATCTTAATCCCCCGGTAACCGGATAAAATCAATTCCCACTCCTGTTGTGCGAACCAGGTTTGGGTATTGCCGTCGTAATGCATCTCATCATGCAGGAAAACACCATAATCAGAAGCGATGCCGGTGTAATTTGGCGAACTCCTTGCATCAATCAGGGTACGATATTTGGGATCGGCGGCAATGACATCTTCAATTGCTTCATTCACATAACTGGTATTGAGGGGATCAAATGCCACCGAAAGCGGGTAATACAATCGCCACGGAATATAGCGGGAACCTATAGCATCGCTAATCCCTGTAATAATGCGGGTGAAATTCATCTCTGATGCTTTGGCTGCCGACAAACTTTCAGTTTCAGCTTCCCATTGATTCCAATGAATCGCCAAAATACGCGGATTTTTGCCCATCTTGCGCAGTGACTGAACGGCCAGGCGCAACGTTCTGATTGCACGGGGACAAAGGGATTCTACATCTTGTGGATTGCGTTCTGGTGCCCAGCGATTATCGGGAAGATTATCCAGATACATTCCCTGTCCGCCCCAACCCATTAAAATCACGTAAAGATCCGGTAAGCTCAGTGCATTACCTTGATTGATGTGATTTTGCCAGAAGTTAGCGAAACGATTGGCGGCGTTGTAGGGATGATCTTGGTTGCCGCGTGGTAAACCGACGGGAGCACCAATATTGGCACTGCCAAAGCTGGTTAGCCCTGTCCAATTTATGGTAGAAAAGTTAATGCTGTAGACTTCTGGCAGGGATAAGGTGAATACATTGCTTAAGCTCTGGATGATCCTTTCATCTGGTGGTAATTCTGTTCCGTGACCATAGCTATTGGATTGCCCAAGCACAATAAATAGCGGGGCATCATGGGTTCCCCATGATGAATATCTTATTTCGGGAGAGTGAAGCGGTTTGTATGTCATCAGTTTCCCCTTAAAATATGTGAATTAATTAGATATCGAACTCCTTGCGAAAAATTGATTTATATAAAATACAGTGTGCATGATTAATTAATCTTTCTTTTTATTCACTTAAAGCAGGTATCATTATCACCTGTTTTAAGGATTATATGTGATGGTGTGGGGTTTTAAATAATCTTTTTTCTTAGTCAGAATATTATTGTATGGTTTGCCATTTAAAGTGTGTTTTCTGGATAATAAAATTGATTTTTGTGTGTGATGCGAAGTATTACATTCTTAATCTGCATTATTCCTTTAGATATAAGAACCTGATTTCTCTGCCGGTAATTTTTTGTTAAAAATAAAATGATAGGTGAATTTGACTAATAAATGCAGTTTTTCAGAAGGGCGCTCAGTTGCTATAGTCGGCATCACTCAAGTTCTTCCTTTTGTCGACTGGAGGGATTTATATAGAGATTTTTGTGTTTACAATCACCCAGCGCATATAGTGTAAGATGAGTTTTAGTTATATTTGTTTTGATATTAATTTAAATTGTTATTATTGTTTTATTTTATGAAGCAAATGCTGTTTTGATTATTGTTTCCTATGGTTAATTTTATTATTTGCTTGATTATATTGGGTTTTTTGTGGTTGCTTAAAGTGATGGAGAGATGAGATTTGAAACAGGCTTCTTAACTTTATTTGTTGATTGATACTCGATATCATTGTAATGTTTATGGCGCTAATCCACTACCTGCGTAAAAATTAACGTGTTAATCCAGCTCTAAGTAAGAAAATTAATGGCGTCTCTTTATCAGCCGTTATTTAAAGTGTTTGGTTGGTAGTTTAAGTGAGGTTATGTTAGCTGACATGAAAAATCATCAGTATTTAATGCAACAAGTTTCTTCGGAACTGATTCATAAGGTTAATAATTACAAATGCGACAATAATTATATCAGTTCTGTTTTCAGTTTTTCCAGGCTTTGGATGTTTATGCTAATTGCCATAAATATAGGAATTCATAAATCTGTCATCAAATTTCAATTAAATGATAACTTGAATGATGAGAAAATGGCTTCATTCCCGTAATAACTCAAGTTATAAAAAACGGGCGAAATTACTTGTGTGGTTTATATACCCAATGAATTTCAAGATGCAGGTTTATCGGCTGCATTCTGGAAATGTCTGGTATATAAGCATAATGGTCGCTATCAACTTGAGGAGTCTTGTAAAGATGTTTATCCGTAAGTATGATTTTATGGGTAGTAGAAGTGCAGTTTATTCTTTTTGGGTTATTAAAAATTATATTATATCAAAAATAATTCATCTTATTTCATATGCTTCACTTTATGATAATGTCATTTTAGTGAACACTGTTATATCCGGTTTTTTACCGCGTTATTCTTCATTTTTTATGCTCTTCAATTTTAAAGCTACATCATTATTAACTGCATCAATTAACCCAAGTCACACTGTTATCTGTATTCCTGAGGATTCTTCTCCTTTCTGTTGTGACGTAACTCAAAATTCATTAAGGATAGCCCCAACTTAATTTCAATTAAACAATGCTGACAATAATCATTATATTACAAATAACCATAGATGCTATTGGTCATTCTTTAGCACCATAATGAAAAACTGACAGAAAATTATTTCTTCGGTTGAATGATAAATTTTATATTTTTGTCAGCCATTTTTTGAGGTTCTGAATATTCGAGTCATATCTTGCATCAATATGGCGCTGAATGTTGTTGAATCGTTATTGGAATTCTTTGTGGTTATTAAAATTAAGCTCCTGAAAACTTGATAGCAGATAGGAAAAATTGCATCAAGTATAGGCAGAATCTGCTCTTCACAAAACGAGTATTTAAACCATGAATAAGCCGATTTTTGAGCTGTCTCGGTCACAGCAAGCTGTTTTCAAAATGGAAGCGTTTCATTTGACCGGCTACCCGTTTTATTTGAGTGTTGCGGTACGTTTAAACGGGGATATTCCTCTGGATAGACTGACGCAGGCCGCTGAAACGACCCAGAATTCAATGGATATATTTCATATTGGATTCGTTAATGATCATGCGGAAACAGATCACTTGGCAACACAGTGGCATGGCATCCGGCGGCTCACTCCCCATGCGGAAGTTATACAAGTCGATTTTAGCGGTTATCCGGACCCTAAACGGGCTTTTGAAAGTTGGGCTGAGCGTCAGACGCTGATAGAAGAAGATTTATCACTGACACCGGTGCGCGTTTTTGCCGTGCGTTTTCAGCCGGAACAGACAGGCTGGTTTATTAAGGCGCATCATGCGGCCACCGATGGTGAGGGGTTGTCAGTACTGATAGAACATCTGATGAGTGCGCTGGAAGAAGAAGAGCCGGATACGGAATATCTGCTGTTTTCGGTTAACGCGGAGGGTGAGCGGAATTATGAAAACTCCCGGCGTATGCAAAGAGATGAAGCATATTGGCGGAGTATTTTCAGTGACAATGCCGGTAACGAAACGGAATCCGCTAATGCCGGCAAAATAGCCAGCCGTTATCCGATGGGTGACTATCGCAGACTAACGCCTCGATCCCAGCGTGTACGTTACGAACTGAGTGAAGCTGAAAACGATATGCTGCGCCAGTTTAAAAGTCGTGGCGGCTCTATTTTCAGGCTGTTTTTCGCGGCGGTCGCTTATACACAAATGGTTATTGAAGACGGTAATGGCGCTTTATTGCAGGCACCGATGCTTAACCGCTGGAGTCATGAAGAGAAACGCTCTGCCTCTATGGCTGTGGCTCCGGTTTTGATCCCCGTGTCCCGTGAAGCGGGGGAGACGGTGACAGATTGTTACCATATGCTTAAGCAGCGTTTGCAAAAAGCGGTTGCTCACTCACGTTATGCGCCAGGTGCCCGATGGAATGAATTTGCATCACAAGATTGGAAACGGATCATTCCCGCTTTCGGGGTTTCCTATCAAACTGGCATTTTCCGGAAAACTGTCTTAGGTGCTGACGTATCAATTGATCATATGCAGGCAGTAGAAGCCCTGTTTGCGACCATTCATATCCATGACCGCTTTGAAGGCGGGAACTTCAAGTTTGAAGGTGATTTCCGCAAGATATGGTCATTAGATCAATGTCATATGTTTCTGAAAACAGTCACTGATTATGCAATGGAAGCTGCCTGCGAAATTTTGGCGCAACAAGAAGTCACGCAGACACCATTAAGTGAAAAAGAGCAAGAAACCCACTCTGGGAAAGAACCTCAGACAAAACCGATCGGTGTTTATTTATACCATGCGTTTGAACGTTATGCTGATAACCTGTTATTCCAGCAGGATGCTGATGTGGTGACTTACCGTCAGGGATTGCAATGGATTAACCAGTTCAGGAAACAGTTGCGTACCATACGAAACGGGCATGATGGGCACAATCCGGTATTTATTCTGGGAAGACGTACTCCTGAAACTGTACTCGCTTATCTGGCTTGCCTGATTGAAAACGTGACGGTAGTTCCCGTCTGTCCGACCATGCCTTTAGCCAGATTATCGGCTATTGCCCGTAATTCGGGGGCATCTCTCTGCATTTATACGGGAACCGACCATCACCTTGCAGAAATGCTGGGCCTGCGTTTGTTACGCGTTTCCTTGGATAAGGCAGGGCTTGAGGCTGCATTGAATCCAGTGACACGGGCAGAACAGACACACTGTCATCCTGCTTATATTCTCTATACCTCAGGATCGACCGGGGAACCTAAGGGCGTGGTGATTTCCCCGATGGCGCTGGCAGATTATGCCTTGGCGGCTAAGGCGGCTTATGCTGCGCAAACGCCGTTTAATGCGCCTTTATTTACCTCCTTTGGTTTTGATTTAACACAGACCGCCATTCTGGTTCCGGTTTTGTCGGGCGGATTTATCCAACCTCATGAACAGGATATCCGTGATAACCCCGAATTGCTGCAAACGTTGCTGGCGGATGAATCATTGACGGGCGTTAAATGCACGCCATCCCATCTCTCATTGCTGATTGAGCACAGCCCGAAAAGAAGTCATCCGCTGACTTTTGTGGTGGGAGGAGAAAATTTGTCCTCTTCTCTGGTGAAGAAAGCACTCGATTATTTTCCTGTGGGGAGCAAAGTCATCAATGAATATGGACCGACAGAAACAACAGTCGGATGCTGTATCTGCTCAGTGAGTAGGGAAGAAAGCTCTCCTGACGGTAATGACAAGATAAACACTGCGGTTATGCCTATCGGTACAGCGTTGGGCAAAGCAGAAATATCGATAAAAGATTCCTGGGGACAAAATATGCCCCGTGGATTCAGGGGTGAAATCAGTATCAGTGGCCCAGTGCTGGCCACGGGATATCTCAATGACCGTATCCAGACGCAGGAAAAGTTTGTGTGCGGTGCGGATGGCTTAAGCCGCTGGTATCGTACGGGCGATTTAGGGTTACAGGACGCGCAGGGAATATTTCATTGTCTTGGGCGTATTGACGATGAATTTAAGATCCGTGGCTACCGGATCCACCCGGCGGAAATAGAGAAAGCGGTGGAAAGTGTACTGACGAGTGCCGGGGAGAACGATAACTATAGTTTGGAGTTGAAGGCACTGAAATTGGTGGTTGATGAAGCAGAGGGGTATGAAACAGTCGCTTTGTGCAGCAGTCAGGCCATACCGCATGACAACCCGGAATTTCAGTGTAGCCTGAAAACGAAAATTCCTGATGCTTGGTTGCCCACGCTGTACTGTACCGTACAACCCTGGCCGATTAATGCCAACGGTAAAGTTGATATGGCGGCGCTGACTGCCGCAGCTCAGGCAACGTTGATGGCGAGTGGTTCTTCCCTGCCCGGTTCAGCCAATGCACAACGGCAGAGCGCATCGGGAGCCTATCAACTGCCGGTCTGGTTAAATGCAGAGTTTCTGAAACCAATCTGGCCACAGGACGTTGATCTAACCACTTCATTTCTGGAGCAGGGAGGAGACTCGATCAAAGCGATCAGGCTCGTCGCATTGTTAGCCAGAGAAGGGATCCGGATTGGTGCAAGTGAACTGTTAACGTTGAATTCCTTAGGCTCTGTGCTTGAAAAAGCCTGCGCAGCAGCGTCGGAAAACGGAGTCACTGATTCGGTTATAGCAGAAGAACTTGAAGCAGGCTGGATTAAACACTTACCCAGTATCAGCTGGTTCCGGCAACAATGTTTTAAACATGGCAATCGGTTGCAACAAGGCATGGTGCTTGAGTTGAAATCTTCACGCTCGGCTGAAGAAATAAACGCGGCTGTCTCGGTGGTTAAAGCAAGGCATAAAATTTTTGCTTTGAGAGCAAACCAAGATTTGAGTGAGTTTTACTTCGCATCTCCGGAACCGGAAGTGCATGACTGCGGTACAGTGACAGAAGGCGAGATTCTGGCGCCGGGTGAACACCTTGAAAACAGATTGAATAAATTGCAAAGCAAGGTTTGTCTGGAGAAACAGCCCAGCGTGCATTCGGTCGTATTTGATCCGGTTTCAGACAAAAACTATCTGATTTGGGTTTGTCATCACCTTATTTGCGATGTGCATTCATGGATTTTCTTATTGGATGAATTGGAGCAAGCTATCAATGGTTCTTCATTCCAGCATGCGAATGCAGAGGAAACGCCCCACGAGCAAGGTGCATTCCTGTGGGGTAAATGGTTGGGAGAACACGTTCCTGAGAGGGATTATGTGCCTTATGACGATAGCTTCCATCACCCTTCGGTGACTCAGGTTACTTTGGCGCTGTCAATTTGTGGTTATGATTTGCGATTGATGGAGCAACGCCTTAAGGCTGAGCGTTCACAATTGATCGCGGCTGCTTTGATGGACGTTATGCAGGATAACGAAATATTGCCTCCACAGCCTGTCATCCTGTTTGAAAACCACGGGCGTTTATTCTCTGAAGCGGGTATTCCCGCCACTTGGAATGCAGAAATGGCGAATGCGGCAGGTTGGTTTACCGGCTTTAATCAGTTGACCCTTAACATTTCGTCAGAACACCCATACCGACTTTCCCAGGCTGCTTTTTTGCGGATATTAAAGTCAGGTCTTTATGAAGATAAGCAGAGCTGGAAAGCACAATTGGGGCTGAATAATCCGGGAAAACGGCCACACATGTGCATTAACGACATTGGCTTGGGATTAGAAGGGCGCGGAACATGGGGGCATTTCGATCTGGTTCAGTCCTTGTCGGGCGGTTTCCGGCATCCTGACGAAAAGAGTGTGGCCGACTTTGACATACTTATTCGTGATTGCCGTGAGTCTGGCTCTGTTTTGGTTGAGTTGAGGCTGGGCATTCCCAACGCTAATGGTGATGATGCGCAGCATTACTTAGCACAATTAAACGAAAAACTATTATTGAACGAAAAGTTATTTTTGAACGAAAAGCCATACCTACCTGCCGATTTCCCTCTTTGTCAACTTTCACAATCGGAGCTTGATCTCATTATTAAGGGAGCCTCAGCATGAGAACCGCTATCGATTCAGCGAATACAGCATGCAGCGATAATTATATTGAAGAACTGCTACAAGTGACGCCTCAAGCGAATGGGTTACTGTTTCACGCATTAAAAGATGGAAACAGCGCTTATCACATTGGGGTGGCATTCAGCTTGAAGGTGGATGCCGATAAAGAAACCCTCCTTGAAGTATGGCAGCAAATACAGCATTCACAGCCCGCTCTCAGGTCGGTTTTTGTCTGGGAAGGTATTCGCATTCCCCATCAGGTTATTTATTCTTTACCCCGAATTCCGTTCGAATATATCCGTATTGACTCAACGGCTCCAGTCCCGTCAATTAAACAGCGTTGCCTTGATTGGCTGGCACATTCTAAAGCCACGCCTTTTGCGTTGAATAAAGAAGTGTTTCGCATTGTTGGTTTCCACAATGTTAAGGCGGGAACGGTAAGTCTGGCCTTCTCTTTCCACCATATTCTGATGGATGGCTGGAGTAGTTCGTTGTTGATTTCCCTCTGGTTGCAGGGATTGCGTCAGCAAAAAATTGTTCCTCTGGGTGCACGTATCTATTCACAGCAACTCTGGCAGGGTTTAAGTCAGGAAGCGTTGATGTCCAGTCGCGAATATTGGCGGGAAGTGTTTCAACATTTGCCCGGTGGAGAGTCTGCTGCAACAACCCGGCTCTTGGCTGAACCCCTATTCCGGGCCATTGGTCACGATGCGGCTGAGAAAGCAATAAATGAAAAAATCGTCGTAAATAGCCTATGGAGCGAAGAACGTAAGGCGGCTATAGAATCACTTTGCCGCCGCGCGGGGGTAACGCCAGCCAGTTTTATTTATCTATGCTGGGCATTGACGCTGGCTAAATTCACCTTCCAGAAAACCATTACGTTGGGCTGTACATTTTCCGGCAGAGGCGGGGCCTTGACGCAAGACATTGACCGTCAGCCCTTAGGCCTGTTTATCAATACCGTACCGCTTATCCTTACGCTTGAAGGTAAGTGGAATGTAGAAGCGGCTTTGCGTTCTGTTTTTCAGGCGCTACAACAGGCGCAACAATATGAAAAAACGCCGCCTTTATTGATCCGCGAGGAAGCGGGAATACGTGAAGAACTCTATGACTCTATTGTGGTTTTTGATAACTATCCCATTGATGCCACATTGAAAGATGCCAGTTGTGGTGCTTTCGTGACGGATTTATACAGTGAAGAAACAACGCATTTCGGTTTGACATTAACCGTTTCTGGTGTGGATCAATGGTTAGTCGAACTCAGTGCCGGAGAGGTTTTCACGGGGGCATCTGATGCAGTAAAAGTGGCGTTTAATGGGTTTGAATCGTTGGTGGAAGATCTGGTTAATCACACCACAGAGACGTTGATTGAAGATTTCATCTTAAAACCTGATACAGAGAAAGCAGAAGAAGGCTCTTTGTGCATTGGGGAGATCAACGAACAGACGCCGGATATCAATTCATTGCTGACACGTATTTATCAGCGTCTTAGCGAATCCCCTCAAGGAATCAGCCTGATCTATGGACAAAATAGCATCGGCAATCGTGAGTTATTGAAAGGAGTGAGTGGCGTACAGGAACAGTTACGGTTATCGGGTTTTATTCCGGGAGACAGAGTGGCTGTTCATCTTGAAAAAGGATTGTTATCGACTCAGGCAATACTCGCAATATTATTCAGTGGTGGCAGTTACTTCTATGTCAATCCGAAAGATCCACTGCAACGTAAAAAGACCCTGTTAACGTTGGCAGATTGCAGCATTGTTTTATGTGATGCTTCCTTTAATAAAGAACTTGGCGAAGGGCGCGGGCGTTATTTGCTGCTGGATATTGAGGAAAAGATTTTGCGGCCATCTACGGCGGAGCCGGCGCTATGGACTAACCGGCGGCCTGAAGATGAATTTTACTTTATATTCACGTCGGGAACGACAGGCACGCCTAAGGGGATTGCGATCCGTAATGAATCGGTCGCAAACCTGCTGGACTGGTTTATTAAGGAAACGGTGTTGACAGCCGCTGATAGAGTGCTTGGGCTGACGGATCTGAATTTCGACCCCAGCGTAGAAGATTTATTGGGTAGTTTTGTTGTTGGTGCCATGCTGATCTATCCATCGCCGGATGTGTTACTGGAGAGGCAGGCATTCATTGGGCTGTTGCAGTCTGAATCCATCACCTTAATTAATTTTATTCCCGGAGCCATTGCGCAGCTTATTCAGGATGCGCCATTCCTGCCTGCCATGAGATTGTGGATATTCGGGGGTGAAGAATTACCCAAACGTCTGCGGGATGATTTGTTGCAGCAAGGGTATGCCGTTAGCAACCATTATGGACCCAGTGAGACGACAGTGGATTGTCTCAACGCGAAACAATCCCTTACTGCGGATGTTGCCATCGGTTGGCCAATTCAAAATGTTATTGCCTACTGCGCTGATATATTCGGCAAACCATTGCCTGCCGGTGTGCGTGGTGAGCTTTGGGTGGGAGGCAAGGCGGTTGCCCGTGGTTACACGACTAACCCCGTTGAGACGGCGAAGTATTTTGTTAAATCTAACTATTTGGATCAATACAGTAAGCATCCTTTTTATCGCACTGGCGACATGGTTACTTTTTCCAGTGAATCAGGTTTTCGCTATCTGGGGCGGATTGATGATCAGGTGAAGGTGAACGGTATTCGCATTGAACCGAGCGAATTGGAGCGTGTTGTTGAGGCATTGGATACGGTTAAAGCCAGTTGTCTATTGCCCGTAACAGAATCGCCCGCAATAGCATCGAAGGGAAAGCGCCAGTGGCATCTTTTTGTTGATAGCCATGAACCTGCTGCGGTATTGGAGCCTCGGGTACGGGAACATATCCGGCGTAATTTCCCGGAATCGTGGTTACCTTCACTGATTGTGGTTGTCGATGGGTTTGAACGTACCATTACCGGCAAGATCAATCGCCGAAGCTTACAGGAGTATGCTGCGCAACAACTGCAAACAAAACCAGTGGAAAATCATGTGGCATCGGCAGATCCGGTAGTGGCTAAAGTGCAGGCGGTCTGGAAAACGGTGCTGGAAAGCCAGATGATTGATATAAACATCAATTTCTTTGATGCTGGTGGTAACTCGATAAAGATAATTGCACTCCAATCCCAGTTGCAACAAGCGTTCAGCCAGGAGATCCGTGTCACTGTCTTATTTGAGCATCCGACGATTGCCTCTTTCTCTAACTGGATTAAACAGAGCCGGTTGTCACCTGAACAGGTGAACTTAGACAAACAATCATCCCAGGAGCATATGCTGTCGTCATTCCAATCCGGCAAGAGCCGATTAGCGGACAGGCGACGCAAAGCAAAAGGCAGTACAGGAGAGCCTGTTTAATGAGTGACGATGTATTTTATGTGCTCATAATAAATATTAATTATCAAATGGGAAAGAATGATAGGTATTTATGGTTTTAATATCTTTTTTATTTCTTATTAATTGATAAGGTATATTGCACCTGTGTTTTTAGTGTTAGTTTTTCGAAATTAACCTGAAGATTGTTTTTTGATTTATAAATTATTTCATAAGTCAACTCTATTTGATTTAAAAAATAGAGTTGACTGTGCTGTCAAAATTTTTTTGCGGAAAATATGAATTTTACATTGGTTTTAAGGCCATGACTTAAGGGCGGTAGCGTATCTAAATAACACTGATGAAATCGGGCCTTATATATTTTGTTTTTATCTTTTCCGACAAGCTGATTTTAATCATAAAAAGTGGGGGGTAATCGTTGAAAATATCAATTATTGGTGCCGGTGTTATGGGATTAGACACTGCAATAACATGTGCTGCATATGGACATAATATATTACTTATAGATATATCCTCAGAAGTTCTGGTAAATCTTGCTTCGCGAGTTTCAAGTGAATTCCGTTTATATCGGATGCTTAAACCTGAATTTAAATCTCTGGATATATCAGAATTGAAAGCACGGATTCAATTTACGTCATCTTATGAAGAGATTGAAGATTGTGACTGGGTAATTGAAAATGTCAACGAAGAGTGGGCGACTAAACAGGATGTTTATAAAAAAATAACGCCATACATTAAGCCTGAAACTTATGTTGCTGCAAACACAAGTTGTATATCCATCACAAAAATTGCAGCAGCGTTACCTTTTCCTCAAAAAGTACTTGGCCTCCACTTTATGAATCCCGTGCCTATAAAGAAATGTGTAGAAGTGATTAAAGGTTTCCATACTTCCGAACAAACATTGACTGAGGCAAAAAAATTCTTACAGAGCATTGAAAAAAATCCTGTGATTGTAGAAGACTTTCCCGGATTTGTTTCTAATCGGCTTTCTCACTTATTCATGAACGAAGCGGCATTTCTCGTACAGGATAATCTCGCCAGCCCACAAGATATTGATCGCATCTTCAAAGAAGGTTATGGACATGCTATGGGGCCATTAGAAACCGCAGACCTGATTGGGCTGGATACGGTCGTTAACTCTTTGCAGGTTCTCTATGAAAGTTATCAGGACCCGAAATACCGTTGCTGTCCTCTGCTAAGGAAAATGGTTGAGGCGGGAAATCTTGGTAGAAAAAGTGGTAAAGGCTTTTTTAATTATAAAAACAGCAATGATAAAAATGCGGAATATTCATGATGGATGACTTAACAAATAAGCGGGTAAGCAATGATATACCGGTAAAATGTATCATCTGGGATTTAGACAATACGCTATGGGATGGGGTTCTTTCTGAAGGGGATGATCTTAAGTTAAAGCCCGGGATAGAAAAAATCATCGACCAATTTGATCAAATGGGTATTTTGCAGTCAATAGCAAGCAGGAATGAAGCGTCTGATGCTTTGGAAATGCTGAGTAAGTTTAATTTGAAACACTATTTTATTTACCCCCAAATTCATTGGGGCGCTAAATCTTCCTCGATTGAAAAAATTCAGAGAAGTTTAAATATTTCAGCGGATACATTTATTTTTGTGGATGATCAGATTTTAGAAAGGGATGAAGTTAACGCTAAATTCCCGGAAGTCACCTGTATTGATGCGCTGGAATATCAATCAATACTTCATTTGCCGCGAATTGCCAACATGGAAATATCGGATGATGCAAAATTAAGAAGGCAGCGTTATCAAGAAGATATTCTGCGTAAAGAAGAGGAAGATGAATTTATTGGTACATCAGAAGAATTCCTCAGCCAACTCGATATGAAGTTTTATATCGCCAAAGCCAAACACGAAGATCTCCTTCGGGCTGAGGAACTGACACAACGGACTAATCAGCTTAACTCAACAGGGATAACTTACAGTAGAGAAAAATTAAATGAATTAATTCACTCAGATGATTATGGCGTATTTGTTTTTGAATTGGTGGATAAATATGGTTCGTATGGGAAGATAGGTCTGGCATTAGTACACTATAAAGAAGGGATTGATTACATTAAATTATTGTTAATGTCCTGTAGAACACTTTCCCGTGGGGTGGGCAGCATAGCATTGACCTATATTATGCAGCAGGCAAAAGCAAAAGGGCATAAGTTGTATGCTGAATTCAGGCGTACACCTCGTAATCGGCAAATGTTTGTGACTTACCAATTCTCAGGGTTTAAAGAAATAGAAAAATTTGCTGATGAGACGATGCTGTTTGAAAATACGTTAGGGCAAGTGCCTGACTTCCCTTACTATGTTGATGTCATTATAAATTAATAGGATATGATAATGAGAGATCTGGACACAATTTCCCAAGAGATTCGTGAATTTATTGAAAATAATATTTCTGTATTTGATGATGATGTTGAGTTGTTGGACGATACCAATATATTTACAAGTGGTTTGGTTAATTCACTTTTTGCCATGCGTTTACTTTGTTTTATCGAAGAGAAATGTTCTATAACCGTACCGGATGAATATATAGAGCGTGAGAATTTTGTTTCAATCAATTCAATGCTGAACTTAATTAATAAAATAAGAGAGTAAGATTTATATGATAGGACATGAAATTCATTCTTTGGTGGAAGCCGCGAAGAAATTTTCAGATAACGTATTAAGGCCCGCCGCAACTTTAATTGATAAACAGGGTAGAGTGCCCGGTGAAATTATCACTGAGATGGGAGCACAGGGATTTTTAGGCGCGATGTTACCCAAAGAATATGGCGGGCAAGGTATGGACCCTCTTTCTTATGGTTATTTGACTGAGGAAATCGGTAAAGGATGTAATTCAACACGCGCTCTATTAACGGTTCACACAAGCTTAGTGGGTGAAACCATTGCAAAACTAGGAAGCCACCCGCAAAAAGAAAAATATTTACCGCCAATGGCAAGCGGTGAAAAAATCGCATGTTTTGCCTTATCTGAACCGGAAGCCGGCTCTGATGCTAATGCCATCAGAACAAAATATGAAGCCACGGAAAATGGGTTCAGAATTAACGGCAGCAAAAAATGGATTACTTATGCAGGGATTGCTGATTTATTCCTCGTATTTGCCCGTTGCGAAGAAAAAGTGAGTGCATTCATCGTCGAGTTTGGGGTGAAAGGGTTAACGAGAAAACCAATGCAGGACTTAATGGCAAGCCGTGGTGCTTATTTATCAGAACTTTATTTTGATCATGTAGAAATACCCAGAGAGAATTTAGTCGGGCGTGAGGGAGAAGGGTTTAGCTTTGTCGCTAATACCGCCCTCTACTTTGGCCGCTACAGTATCGCCTGGGCGGGTGTTGCTATTGCCCATGCCGCGTTGGAAGAGATGGTGACTTATGCGCGTAAGAGGAAACAATTTGGTCAAAAAATCGCACAGCATCAACTTATTCAAGGCATCATTGCTGATTCAGCGACGGCATTTTATGCCGCCAAAGCCACGTGTGAAAAGATTGGTTATTTAAGGAACCAGGGTGATCACAATGCCATTATGGAAACGAATATAGCGAAATATCATAGCTCGGCAGTCGCTATGTTGGTTGCCAATAACGCCGTTCAGGTTCTCGGAGGAAATGGGCTATCCAGCCGATATCCGGCAGAAAGGTTATATCGTGAAGCCAAAGTTCTGGAAATTATCGAAGGAACTAATCAAATTCAGCAAATGCTAATCTCGCAACATGCCTTGCGTAGTTTTTATAGAAAAGACTCGATTATTGAGTGATACCTATAAACGTACGAACCTATCAGCAAATCCCGAAAATTTAAAATTAGCTATATAAACTAATCCGGGGAAACCTGAATACTGAAATTCGTAATGAATTTGATGCCTTGAACCAATATGACATTTTCTTCTTTATAGAAATAATTAATTATTTAAATTGAAGAAGCCAACTCTTTTTATTAACAAATGATTATAATAAAGGTTAATTATGGTAAATAATCTTACTGGTCTTGAAGTTGCCATAGTTGGAATGGCAGGTCAGTTCCCCGGTGCAGATAACGTACATGATTTTTGGGAAATGCTCCGTGATGGAAAAGAAGGTGTTAGCAGATTCACGCAAGAAATATTAGAAAATAATGGCGTATCGGCTGAAGAATATTTACATGAAAATTATGTTCCTGCCAAAGGTGTAATCAATAATCCATATCATTTTGCGGCTGATTATTTCGCAATTAATTACTCAGATGCAGAAAAAATGGACCCGCAAACTCGTTTGATGATTGAAAACTGTTGGCAGGCACTTAACCATGCTGGTATTGATGCCAAAAATTATCCGGGAGAAATTGGTGTTTACGCAGGAGCAGGTAATCAGTGGTCATGGTTTAAAACATTAAATACAGAATTCAGTTCTGCGGCAGAACAGTTCCATGTCGCCACATTAAATGACTCGGCATTTTGTTCCCGTATTTCCTATTTACTGAATTTACGCGGCCCGTCAGTCACGATACAAACAGCATGTTCAACTTCATTAGTTGCCGTGCATACAGCGTGTCAGGCTCTGCAAGCCGGAGAATGTGAGGTTGCTTTAGCTGGGGGCGTCAGCGTAACGCACCCGCATCAAACCGGTTATATGTATCAGGAAGGGATGATAAATAGCGCAGACGGCAAAACACGGGCATTTGATGAATATGCGGGTGGTACGGTATTCAGTAATGGCGTTGGTGTTGTTGTACTAAAAAGATTGAGTGATGCGATAGAAGATAACGATAGAATTTATGCCGTTATCAAAGGCAGTGCAATTAATAATGACGGCAGTGACAAAATAAGTTTTACTGCCCCTAGTACTCTGGGGCAGCAAAATGTGATTCAGGCTGCATTAGATGTCGCAGAAGTTGATCCCGACAGCATTAGTTATATAGAGGCACATGGGACAGGAACTTTACTGGGAGATCCGATTGAAATTGCCGCCTTGAAAGCCGTTTTTAACGGGTCACAATCTTGTGCTATAGGTTCCGTCAAATCAAATGTGGGGCATTGTGATACCGCCGCAGGGATAATATCACTGATAAAACTCGCCTTATGTGTCTATTTTAAAACGTTAGTGCCATCCATTAATTTTGAGAAAGCGAATAAAAAATTAGAATTAGAAAAAACACCTTTTCATGTTAACACGCAGACAAAAAACTGGCTCAGTAAAACGGATGAACTCATCACTGCTGGCGTCAGTGCCTTTGGTGTTGGTGGAACCAATGCGCATCTTGTGCTCCAGGAATTTGGGGAACAAATGGAACCCATTTCGCCAGAAAATTTAAATTATGAAGAACTTCCGAATCGAATTGAGTTTAAACCGTTAATAAAACCAGATACTCCCCATCATCTGACCGATGAGCAGGAAGAGAGTGTCATTTTTGCAGAAAAAATCGACATTAAATCCCTGACTAAAAATATATTGGATATTTTTAAAGTCTATTTTTCAAATAAGAAAATTTCGCCAGAGGATAATTTCTTTGATATCGGTGCCAGCTCTTTAGATATCGTTCAGCTACACGAAAAGATCAATAACCATTACGCAATAAAATTAGCAGTTAATGATTTTTATCGCTATACAACCTGCCAGAAACTTTCTGAAAAAATACACAGCTTAATCGGTGAAGCACCCCCTAAAATCATAAATAAGCCGAAAAAATCAGCAAGGGGAAAGGCGTCAGGCAGTGAAAAAAGCGTATTTAATGATTATCCGGCACATGCCATTGCCGTCGTTGGCATGAGCGGCCGATTCCCCGGCAGTCATAACATACAGGAATATTGGAAAAATATACTGTCTGGCAAAGAAGGTATTTCTTTCTTTACGGATGATGAACTAATCGATGCCGGGTTTCCTGAACACATTTTCAAGAATAAGCATTATATCAGGGCAAAAGGCATTATTGAGCATTCACTGGATTTTGATAAAGACGCTTTTGGCTATACAGCCCGTGAATCACAATATATGGACCCACAATTCCGTTTGCTGCATGAAATAACGTGGCAAGTGCTGGATGATGCGGGATATGGTAACCCAAAATACCGCCCTGTCACGGGGCTGTTCGCCTCTTCCGGCTCTAATTACGCATGGTTGGATTTGGTAAAAGATGAAGTACAGGACACCACAGAACAATTTGGCATTGGGTTGTTAAATGACCGGGAGTTTCTCACAACCAGAATCGCTTACAAATTGAATCTTACCGGGCCGGCCGTGACCGTTCAGAGTGCGTGTTCCAGCTCTGCGTTAGCCATAACGCTTGCGTGTCAGAGCCTGCGGGTCAATCAGTGTGATTTGGCGCTGGCCGGAGGTGTTTCCGTCACCGTGCCGATAAAAAGCGGTTACATGTATGTCAATGGAATGGTGAATAGCGCAGATGGTCATTGCCGCCCGTTTTCTGAAGATGCCAGTGGTACTGTTTTCAGCGATGGTATTGGCATGGTTGCTTTAAAAAGGCTGGAAGATGCCATTGAAAATAATGATCATATTTATGGCGTCATTGTTGGTTATGGCGTTAACAATGATGGTCATGAAAAAGCAGGATTTACCGCCCCGAATGCAAACGGACAATCTGCCTGTATCAAACAATCTTTAGAAATGGCGGGTCTCTCTGCCAATGACATTGAATATCTGGAAGCGCATGGAACGGCAACACTGGTTGGCGATGAAGTTGAATTAGAAGGCATTAAAGATGCTTTAAACGTCACCAGCGACCACCCTAAAACTTGTCATATCGGCAGCGTTAAATCGAACATTGGTCACACCGATAGTGCCGCAGGTGTTGCGGGGGTTATTAAGGCACTGCTGGTGTTGAAGAATAAGAAGATCCCACCCACTTGCCATACTGAAACTGCGCATCATTTATCGTTGGAAGGTACGCGGTTCCGTTTGATCAATACCGCCACTGATTGGGAAGATAACAACAATATCAGAACCGCAGGTGTCAGTTCGTTTGGCATTGGCGGAACCAATGTGCATATGACCGTCCAATCAATCTCAGATCAAACCAGTAACGGGCAGGAGCGTGCAGAACTCATCACGCTTTCAGGCAAAAGCAGAGAAGGGGTGATTAAAACGGCAGAAGCCCTGAGCCGGTTTTTGAGTGCAGAAGTTCATACGAAGGCGCTTTCTGATATTGCTTATACACTCCAGATTGGGAGAGGAGAATATGAATATCGCACCTCGTTTGTTGCAGGAAATACAGAGGAGCTCAACACCGCATTATCTGGTGTTAAAGAGACAGACAAGATCGCGGAAATTTCCTCTGATCACATACCGGGTATTGTATTCATGTTTCCCGGTCAGGGTGCCCAATATATCAATATGGCAAGGGATTTATACAATGAGCTGAGTATTTTCAGAATGCAGCTTGATGAGTGCCATGAATATCTATCAGAGCATTTTGGCATAAATTTACTCGCATTACTCTATGATGAGAAGAGTCAGGAGAGTGCAGAAAAACTCCGTAACACTCAATTTACCCAGCCGGTTATTTTTGCCGTATCTTATTCTCTTGCCAGAACTTTGGAGGCACTGGGAATAGAAATGAACGCAATGATTGGCCATAGTATTGGTGAATACGTTGCAGCAGCAATGGCAGGCGTCATGACATTGGATGAGGCCCTGAAACTCGTTGCTGTCAGGGGCCTTATCATGCAGGAATGTGAACCCGGAGCGATGTTGAGTGTTTCGGCGGGCAGAGAAGATATTGAGCCTTATTTGACAGATGAAGTCACGCTGGCAACGGTAAATTCATCGAGTGCCTGTGTTATCGCGGGGCCGCAGGTTGCAGTTGAGAAAGTTCAGCAGAATTTGCTGGCACAAAATTACCGTACCCGATTACTGGAAACCTCTCACGCCTTTCATACCTCAATGATGAAGCCTGTTGTAGAGAAATTTAAACAGGTTTTGCGGGAAATAAAGTGGAAAAAGCCCAATAAAGCCTACATATCAAATGTAACGGGCCAATGGATCACAGCAGAACAGGCAAATTCTGTCGATTATTGGGTTTCGCACTTGTGCCAGACAGTCGAATTTCATCAAGGTATTCTGACTTGTTTGGAACAGTCTGAGCTGAACACCTTTATTGAAGTCGGGCCGGGCAGAACATTGTCTACGTTTGTTAAACAGATTGTTGCGACGAATCCAGATATCTCTGTTATTAATGTGATGCGTCATCCATTAGAAGAGGAAAACGACAGAGTTTATTTATTAAAATTACTCGGACAACTCTGGATGAAAGGCCAATCTATCAATTGGCCGATCATTTACCAAAATCTGAATCCAAAACGAGTGAGTTTACCCGGTTATCAATTTATTTCAGAAAATATGGAGCTTGGAAACTCCGGCGCCAGTTTGAAAGATTCAGAAAAAATATCTGAAATTCGAATCCCCAAAAATAACATTTCAGAATGGCTCTATAGTGAAACATGGCAGGATGCTCTCTTGCCAAATAAATCGAGCCAATCTGACGTGAAAATGGCGCTCTGTTTTGTGCCGGACATCGAGTGGTGTGAGCCTCTTTGTCGTCATATGAATATTGACGAAAAAGCAGTAAGGTTTGTGTTATCAGGCGATAATTACACCACTGTGAACAATGTTATTACCTTGTCAGCAGGAGAAGTCAGCCATTTCGAAAGACTGTTTAATGAATTAAAAGAGAATCAATTACAACCTGATTCGATAATATTTGCCTGGCCTTTATCGGGAAGCGATGAAGTAAAAAGCACGTGGTTTTCTGCCATTACTCTGCTTCAGGCATGGACAACCGTCGGAAATATGTGTGATTTCCGTTTGTTGCTGGTTAATACGGAACAACCGGAATCCAATATGCTCAATGGCTTAGTAAAAGTCATTACGCAGGAAGTCAGCAAATGTCATCCCAGATTAGTACAAATCAACCCGACAGAATCGATTGAAAAAAACTGTGAGATATTAACTGAAGAATTATTAGCAACAGATGAGCGATTTATTGTTCGCCGGACAAAAGAAGGGTGTTCAAAGCAAGCCTATGAGCGGCTTGCAATAAACCCACTGAAAGAACGCTCGCTCCTTAAACCGCAGGGTATATATCTCATTACCGGAGGATTGGGGGATTTAGGGCTTTTATTTGCAGAACATCTCCTGAAAGAATATCGGGCGACAGTGATACTTACCGGGCGAAGGGAATTACCTGATCAGCGTGAATGGAAACAAGCCATTAAATCGCATTCGCCATCCTTCGAAATATTGCAGCGGCTCGATAAGCTTTCCGATCTTGGTACAGGAAACTTAGCTTATTATGCTGCCAATGTCGCTGATAAGTCTGCAATGCAACGTTTATTAACGACGATCTCCGAACAATATGGAGAATTGAATGGCATCATCTGTGCGGCGGGTGTCACGGAAGGAAACTCATTCCAGGGCATTAATAGGATAACGCTGGACGCCTGTTTACCACAGTTAGAAACCAAAGTTGAGGCTTATAAGATTCTGGCAGAATTAACAGAAAACCAGCCACTGGATTTCTGCCTGCTTTGTTCTTCAATTGCTGCGGTACTGGGAGGATTGAGTTTCTCTGCATATAGTTCTGTCAGTGCGTTTGCTGATTCTTTTGCGAAGCAACAAAGCAAGAAAGGTAAGCCCTGGATTAGCGTTAACTGGGATGGATGGGTTTTCGAACGTAATGATTCGGGTGATGCGCTGGGCTCCTCATTGAGTCAGCTTTTAATCGAACCCGATGAAGGGATTAAAATTTTAGAGCGTGTTTTACAATCACCATTAAGAGATCAAATTATTGTTTCCACTGGTGATCTAGATAAACGTTTTGCACAATGGGTTGGTAGTTATTTAAAAACATTTGATATTAATAAAGTCAATCAATCCCAACGAAAAACAATTTCCAAAGTCCAAATCGTAGAAACTATCCTTTCGGTGTGGAAAGACTTTTTAAAAATAGCCCATATTAACCGTGAAGATAATTTCTTTGAATTAGGTGCTAACTCATTGGATCTGGTTCAAGTTAATAAAAGATTAACTGATGCACTCAATATCGATATTTCCGTTGTTGATATGTTTAGTTATCCCACTTCTGATCTATTAGCTGACCATATAACAAACCAGTTTGGAACAGTCAGTACTGATAACGTTCAGGATGAAAGCGTTGAAGATAGCTATAACCGTGCTTATGCAGCTGAAAACATGATTAAACCGGAAGCGATATTTGATAAACACATTGCGATTATCGGCGTAGCCGGAAAATTCCCGGGTGCTGAGGATATTCATGAGTTTTGGGATAACTTATGCTACGGAAAAGAATCAATCAGCACAATGAGTAAGGAAGAGCTCATTGAAGAAGGTATTGATTCAGCATTATTAGACAATCCGAATTATATTCGGGCCAAAGGTATTATGCCTCATTCGGGTGAGTTTGATGCTGAATTCTTTGGTTATACCCCTTACGAAGCGCGTCAAATGGATCCGCAGGTACGGGCTATGCATACTTGCAGTTGGCAGGCATTGCAGGATGCGGGAATATCGGCAAAAAACAATAAGCTGAAAATCGGCTTATATGCGGCTGCATCAGGGAATTTACAATGGCTAGCGCAAGCAATGGCAATGGCGGAAGGCAGTGCGGGTCAATATAGCGCTATGGTGGTTGCAGACAAAGATTATATGTCGACGAGCGTGTCATATAAATTAAACTTGTCCGGGCCAAGTATGGTTATCTCAACGGCCTGTTCTTCATCGCTTGTTGCCGTTAGTGAAGCGGTTAAATCACTGCGTGCGGGAGAATGTGATGTCGCTCTGGCAGGCGGCGTTTCAATTACCTTGCCAATCAAAGCGGGCTATTTATTTGAAGAGGGTATGATTTACTCTAAGGATGGAAAATGCCGGCCATTTGATATTCAGGCAAACGGAACGGTATTTAGCGATGGCGTTGGTATGGTGGTGCTGAAACCACTAAAACAGGCAATAGCAGACAAGGATAATATTTATGCGACTATTATCGGCAGTGCAATTAACAATGACGGGGGCATGAAAGTCGGTTACACCGCGCCAGGCACAAAAGGTCAGATTGACGTTATTCAGGCTGCATTACGGGATGCAAATGTATCATCAGAAAGTATCAGCTTTATAGAAACACATGGTACGGGAACGAATTTGGGTGATCCCATTGAGTTCAATGCGCTGAAACAGGCTTTTTCAACGGATAAAAAGAACTATTGCAGAATTGGCAGTGTGAAATCAAATATAGGCCACCTGAATTTTGCTTCCGGGATCTCCGGGCTGATTAAAGCCGCATTATCCATCAAACATAGGGTACTGCCACCCACGATAAATTTCGCCCGTCTCAATAAAGAAATGGATATCACGAACAGCCCATTTATCGTTAATAACCAATATACGGAATTACGTGACAGTAAGAACCCAATCAGGGCAGGCGTCAGTTCTTTTGGCTTGGGTGGAACGAATGTGCATGTTGTACTTGAAGAATTTCAGGTTGATCAGAACAAATCGTCCAGACAAAACGTCAATAATCGATTGCCATTAATCTTGTCAGCACCGGATGAGAAATCATTGCAATCCTATAAAAAACAATTGAAGCAGGTAATTCAGAGCGATAACCAACAACTGAATGTGAGTGATATCACTTATAGTCTGATGTTAAGGGAGCCAATGGCATCACAATTTGTTGCTACAGTAAACAATCGTGATGAATTGGTTCAGGCGCTGTCTTCAACAGAAAAAGACAATATTAATATATCACTTGGTATTAAGCGAAAAGTGGTATTTTTGTTCCCTGGCCAAGGTGTTCAATATAGGGCTATGGGGCAGGATCTTTACAACAACAATGTGTTATTTAAACAATGGTGTGATAAAGGATTTGTAATTGCGAATAATTATTGCACTACTGACTTGAAAGCATTGCTTATTAATGACTCTCAGGATGAGCATGTTTATGAAACGGAATTTGTCCAACCGTTGCTGTTTATTATCGAATATGCGCTGGCACAAGTTCTGAAATCTTACGGTATCACCCCCGATGTAATGATAGGCCATAGTTTGGGGGAATACGTGGCAGCGACACTGGCCGGAGTATTCTCATACGAAGATGCGGTTAGAATTATCTGCATTCGCGGTCAGTGTATGCAGTCGACAGAAGCGGCGGCTATGCTTGCCGTCATGTCTTCAACCGAGAAAGTGAAAGAAATAATAACTGGGGATATTGAAATTGCCTTAGACAACAGTAGTGAGCTTTGTGTTGTCGCGGGATCTGATGATGGAATAACCCAATTCGAAGAAATTTGTCGCGGGTTATTCATTAAAACGAAACGTCTGGAAATTAAAAGAGCGTTCCATACCTGTTATATGGACCCTGTGCTGGACAAATATGGTCAGGCTTTCAAAGAAATCACACTCAATAAGCCTCAAATTGATTTTATATCGAATGTAACGGGAACGTGGGTTGATAACAACAAAGTCATGGCAAGCGACTATTGGGTTAATCATATTCGCCAACCTGTACTCTTTAAACAATCTATTACGGCGATCTTAGAAAATGATAATTGCCTGTTTATAGAAGTCGGGCCGGGAAGTGGACTTTCTACTTTCGTTCAGAATCACTCAGATTATGGCGTAAATCATGCTTGTATCTCATGGCAAAGCCATAAGGCCAGAGACATGAGTCACCATAATGAGCTGATAGAAAAATTAGCCCTGATCTCCTTACAGGGTGTTGATGTGAATTGGCAGCAGGAGATCAATGTTCAGCAACCTGAATTGATTCATCTTCCCCCGACACCGATACGCGGAAAAGCATACCCGACAGATATTAAAAGGTTGCAGGCATTATTTTCTGGCAATTCCCCTCATGTTGTTGAAAAAGAAGAAAGGAAAGAAGAACACGCTAAAGTGGCCAACACAATCAGAGCGGCCAGCACAAATATCAACTTGCTGGTACAGGAACGGGATAGAGTTATCACCGGGTTAGGTTCTATTTGGCAAAGCATTCTTGGTATTGATAGCGTTGAAAACAGTGATGACTTTATTTCTCTGGGCGGGAGTTCTCTCTCCGCAGTGCAAGTGGTTGCAAAAGCGAAGGCAATCAATCTACCGATTAACATGAATATGTTGCTGTCGGGCCAGACTCTGGCTGAGATAAGCCAGCTATTAGATAATGACCTCAAGATTGAATATAACGGTTGGAAATTCAATGAGCGTTTTTCACCTGAATTATATCCAACGTATGCCAGTTGCTTGTATTCGGCAGTCAGAGAAAAACTGAAACATGAACATCATCTAAACTGCGATGATGCCATTATGCAGGTTTCAGATGGCAGCCACTTAATTGGCATTGTATTACAACAGGCTGAAAATAAAGTTAGATTAGCTAATCAGGAGGTTAACTTTGGTAATATGCTTGGCTGGCCTTCATTAGAAGAAAATTATGCTTTCTCTTATGCTAAGACATTCTTCGAAGATTACGAATCCTATCAGAGCTACTGTGAAAAAGAGTTATCTCTTGGGAATGTCGTCATTGTAACCGGAAGTGACTACTATCTGCCTTTTTCACCTTCATACGGTTTATCAGAGGCGGAGTATATAACAAGGCCGCTATTCCAGGATATCGTGCTGGAAGACGAGACAATCCCGCATGCTTTTGTACTGGTTGGCAAGACCGATGCAGGGTATCAAATATATGATGGAAGCTTCCAATACTTTGGGGAGATCAGCGCACAGGAATTTGAGAAGACGGTTGTAGGGTTCAGGGGTTTAGATTTTATGGAGTCACATGAAGTCTTCAATAAATCCCGGCCTTATTTAGTGATTACCGTAAATTGCACTGGTGATTTTCCTGATAGCGATGGACAGAAGGAAATCATTTTAAATAACCTGATGAATGATTTTAGGAGAAAAGAAGAGATAAAATATAATGAAAACGAGTTTTCTTGTTATATAGGTCTGGCCGCGATAGAAAAAATTATTGAAACCCCAGAGCTATTAACGAACAGTACGGCTAATGATCTGGAGGAAATATTTACACGTTGGAATAATCAATTTAATTCATTAAGGAATTTTTTAATTTTCGTAAGACCAGAACATGCCGAACAATTCGAAAGCTCATTCTCTTTTATCAATGGAAGAATGAAAGAATTGATTGCATCGTGTCAGAATAATGACCATGACAGGAATAGGCTAAATTGCTTGAATCTCATAAAATCGGAATTGAATTCCGTTATTGATATTCTCGGTTAATAAGACTTTCACCTTTCAGGTTGTTTTTTAGTGAAATGTATCATTCCGGTCATATAGCTGACTATATGACCGGAAGTAATGACACAATATAACCCGGAATGTATTGGGTATAACCATGATTTAGAGCCTGCTGGGAGGCTCTTATAGTCATGACGAATTAAATTTTACAAAATAAAATATCAGGGGCCTTATTGGATGAAAATCAGATTGCTTGTTATTTTTTTTAGCATCATATTCATGACCGCTTCTTTTGCCAAAAGTGAACCAACCAACAATGCTGAATTAAAAAATCAACTTATTAACTATATGGAAATGGGTAAAATACCCGGTTTGTCACTGGTCATTATTGATAAGCACAACAAAACCCACCGAATAACTTTAGGCAAACAGAACGAAAATCAAGATGGAGATATTAAGCAGGAAACAGTATTTGAATTGGGATCGACGAGTAAAGCTTTTACTGGGTTAATCGCGGCACAACTCATTGAAGAAGGAAAAATAAAACAAGAAACGACCGTTTCTTCTGTCCTTCCTTCGCTCTCACTTTATTATGATAATCAGCCGATAGAGGTCAGCTTTATCCAATTGCTGCATCATTCATCGGGGATTCCATTTTCAAGTGTTGATTTTATTTATGGTGGTAACAGCAGTGATTCCCTGGAGAGCATGATCAATCGTATTGAACGGATAGATCTCCAGAACAACCCCGGAACGCTTTATTCCTATGCAACGATTAATTATGATATTGCCGCCAGAATGATGGAAGTGGTGACACAGCAACCTTATTCTGAGCTATTAAAGAAATATGTGTTAACCCCGCTGAAAATGAATGATACCTCAGTTGATGTTATGGTGAACCACAAGGCAACAGGATATCAGATAAGCTATCTTGCTCCCAGACCCTACGATGCACCGTTTTTCATTGCTAATGTTCCTGCCGGATATATTCAGACAAACGCAATTGATATGGAGAAGTGGCTCCGTTTTCTTCTTAAGGATAACGATTCACCATTAAGCAAATATAAAAAGCATATATTTAAGCCCAATACGCAATTATCGACGAATGAGGGTGAAGATGTTCACTATGCACTAGGATGGTCTATAAATAACGATAAAATATATCATACCGGAATGAACCCGAATTTCTCCAGTTTTATTGGTATGAATACTAAATCTAACGTCGCTGTTGCTGTTATGGCGAATGTTAACAGTAATGTCACGTTTACTATTGGTGAACAAATCTTAAAACAACTGTCATCGGGAGATGGGACAATAAACCTGAACTCTGCCAATGAGATTGAACTGTTTGATACATTTGATAGAGTCTTTTTAGCATCAAGTGTTTTACTTTTCCTGTTTTTACTAATAATAACATTCAGAATTTATCGTAATAGTATAACTAAAAAGAGTAGGCACTTGTCTGGGGCAAAGAAAGTCATCGTGATAATCTCAATCCTGGCCTGTTTGGGTTTGGTGCTGTTAAGTTTCGTTTTCCCCTCAGTTTTATTAAATATGTCTTGGAATTCATTGGTTATCTGGATGCCAATGAGTTTTATCCTAATGTCAATATTGTTAATTCTGACTTTAATCATGAGCCTGATTCATTTACTCATCATATTTTTTCGCCATATATCCTATGCTAAAAACCAAAATAAACAGGAGCATGTTAATGACTGATTTTTAATGGGTTTATTTTCGCTCCTTAGTGGATGAATTATAGCGTGATATACGTATTTTGACAGATTATTTCAATAATGCCTTTGTCTCCAATAAAACATAATATCGGAGATCAGGTTGTTTAAATTATCTATAGAAAATTAGGTTGTTAATATATGACGAATTCATTTGATATAGCTATCGTTGGCATGGCTTGTAATTTTCCTGATGCAACTACACCACAGATGTTTTGGCAAAATCTTATTTCAGGAAAAGAAAGTATAAAAAAATTTACTCATGAAGAGTTGATAAAAAACGGGTACAGCGAAGAAGAGATCAATGATCCTAACTTTGTCCCCGCTAAAGCGATACTTAATGATTATAAGTCCTTTGATAACAATGTATTTGGTTATCTCAAAGACGAAGTTGATAAAATGGACCCGCAATGCCGGTTGTTACACGAATGCTGCTGGCATGCCCTGGAAGATGCAGCGTATATTCCCGGCGATAATAAAGACAGAATTGGTTTATTTGCGGGTGCGTCGATCAATTTACCGTGGATTTCTAATCAGCTAAAACAGAAGCTGACTCCGGCTGAAATCTTTGATGCGGTGAATTGGAGCCTGCCGGAATCTATCATTACCCGAATAGCTTATCGATTAGGTTTAAATGGGCCGGTGATGTCTGTGCATACCGCCTGCTCAACTTCTTTGGTTGCCATTCATACCGCCTGCCAATCAATATTAAGTGGAGATTGTGATCTGGCATTGGCTGGTGGGGTTTCCATTTCATTACCTCAGGAATCCGGATATACATATCAGCGGGGAATGATCCGCTCGGCTGATGGGCACTGTCGTCCATTTGATGCGCATTCGAATGGTACTGTGGGTGGCAATGGAGTGGGAATTCTGCTTCTGAAACTCCTTGATCGTGCTTTAGAAGATAATGATCAAATCCATGCGATTATAAAAGGATCATCAGTTAATAATGATGGACAACGTAAAGTGGGGTTCACCGCGCCAAGTATAGAAGGGCAGGCAGAGGTTATTGCCAGTGCGCATATGTTGGCTGGCGTGGAGCCTGAAGATATCAGCTACATAGAATGTCATGGGACAGCCACTGAAATTGGTGATCCCATTGAAGTGACCGCACTGGCACGTGTATTCCAAAATTCCCATCATGTTTGTTGGTTGGGCGCGGTAAAAAGTAATATTGGTCATTTAGATGAAGCCGCCGGTGTTGCGGGCGTCATCAAAACTATTATGTCATTGAAGAATAAGCAATTAGCCCCTACTCTGCATTACAATAAGCCGAATGATAAGCTGCATATAGATGAAACACCGTTTAAAATTGTAGCCAGCCCTATGGATTGGACAGTGCCTGCGGGGAAAAAAAGAATGGCAGGCGTCAGTTCTTTTGGTATTGGGGGAACGAATGCGCATATTGTGATTGCGGAAGCTGATCAGCAAGAAGAAGTACAAGATGACGGACAGCCGAATGTATTTTTAATTTCAGCAGAAACGCCGGTAGCGCTACAAAATAATCAACAGAATTTGCTGAATGCACTTAAAGGCTCTAAACCGTACCGCTTGAATGATATTGCGTATGTTTTGCAGGAGGGAAGAAAACACCACCGCTATCGTAAAGCGTTTGTTGGTGCAACATATCAGGAATTATGCTCGGCTCTGGAAAGAGAGACGACGAACCCGGTAAAAGCAAAAGATCCAGAACAGAATATTGTGTTTATGTTTCCCGGGCAGGGAGCACAGTATTCAAATATGGCACTGTCACTTTATGAAAACCACTTATTATTCCGTTCAATAGTTGACCCATGTCTGCTTCTTGCTTCTGAGTATCTTGGTGAGTCTTTGCAGGACAAATGGTTTAATCATGGCGATGGTGATTTGCTTAGCGAAACACAATATGCACAGCCAGCCATTTTTATTATCGAATATGCGCTTGCCAAGTGTTTAATTGATATAGATATCAATCCCTCAATGCTCATCGGTTATAGCTTTGGGGAGCTGGTTGCTGCAACTATTGCCGACGTTTTTACATTAGAAGACGCATTAAAGTTTGTTGTAAGACGTGGGCAACTCATGCAAAGCCTGCCTACCGGCGCTATGCTGAGTATCCCACTGCCTGCATCAGAGGTATTGCCGCTTTGCCCTGATCACATTGTTATTGCAATAGATAATAAAGATTCGTGTGTCGTTTCATCTGATGAACAATCCATTGAAGAATTTTCTCAGATATTAAAGAAAAAACGTATCCTGACGACTCCCATCAAATCTAAACATGCAGCACATTCCCCCGCAATGACAAAAATAAAGGAAGAATTACTGCAAATACTTTCTGGTTTTGCGTTAAATGCGCCGAAAACAGCAATTATGTCCTCTGTGACGGGTAAAATACTTTCTGCCGGAGAAGTCACATCAATTCACTATTGGGCTGAACAAGCGGAAAGAACTGTGTGTTTTGTTCAGGGAATGGAAAATATTCTTAATACCAGTAATCATTATGTGTTGATTGAAGTGGGAGTGGGAAGAGATCTCGTTAATTTAATTCGCCGGTATACGACGCCAGAATCCTCGCAATCAATCATCCAATTGCTTCCGGAAGATACTAAAGCTGACAGCCATCCTTACTTATTCTGGACTGGGTTAGGAAAAATATGGCAACAAGGCATTAAAATTCAATGGGGAAAAATACGCACATCACCAGATTGCAAACGTATTTCACTGCCCGGTTATGCTTTTGACCGGAGTATTTACTGGCCTGAAAATGCGAATTTCTTACATCTGTTTTCTGGCAATGAAAGTATAGAAACGAGTCAGACGCCTATTACCAAGAATGGAAATATATCAGATTGGTTTTATCAATCTGTCTGGCAACAGGATATTTTAAGAAACCTGAGGCAAGAGAAAAACGTTAAGACCGCGCTTTTATTCAAGTTAGGGGATAATTCTGAGCAAAGTACCCTTTACGAACAAGCATTAATCAATCATTACCACAAAGTTATTCAAGTCAGGCTTGGTCAGCAATGTAAATTGGAAATTAGCGCTCCGAGCACCATTCGTGGTCTCAACAGTGAAGATCATGCAAATTTATTCAAATTTCTTAACAATAACCAGATGTCAATTGAAGACATTATTATTGATTGTACCGGTGTAAACCTGACGGTTAATGAACAATTGGCTTCGGTACTTTATTTACTCAAATCACATCGCGCATTTTGCAATATAAATCACTTAAAGGACATTACCTTACTCATCCAGAATGCACGTGAAGTTTGTAATGAACCTGATATTGATCCGAATGCGGCGGCGATGCTGGTTATCAGCACAATTATCCGACAAGAATTCCATGAAGTATCTTGCCGGGCTATCGATGTTGGTCATGTTAAAGATTGCTCTGCTGAGATGCTGATACGCGAAATCGAAGAAGGCGGAAATAAAACGGTTATCTACAGAAATAACCGGAGATGGACTGAAGCATTCTTACCGTCTACTCCCTTTATGAAGGATGAGGCTTCCCGTTTGAAAAAAGAGGGAGTGTATTTACTCATCGGTGGGCGTGGTTTTATTGGTCATACATTCTCCCAATACCTTGCTACAGAATATAACGCTAATTTGGTTATTTCTTCACGCGCCAAATATGAACATGACCAGAAGTGGCAATCCGTTGCCGATGCTGCAAAAACGCTGGAGTTTGTTCAGGTTGATGCGAGTGATCATGATGCCATGAAAAAGCTTATCCATGATTTGGTTGCCAATTATGGCCGTATTGATGGGGTATTCTACCTGGCGGGGTTAAGCGATGACGCTTCGTTCAGATCAATAAGTGAAACGGATATAGGATATATTGATAGCCATCTCGTTCCTAAGCAAAAAGGGGTAACGGTATTAGAACAAGTTTTGGAACCTGTTGATTATGACTTTTGCCTGATCGTGTCTTCTTTGGCGCCTATTCTCGGTGGTGTCGGATTTTTCGCATATGCGGCCGCCAGCGCCTATTTAGATGCGTTTGTATTACGCCATAATCGGAGTAATAGGAAAACATGGGCGTTAATCAACTGGGATGGCTGGGAATTAGCAGAGAAAGAAAAAATTAACGCGGGAGTGGGCAGTAGCCTGTCACACTTGCTTGTGACGAGAAGTGAAGGCATTTCTTTATTAGAAAAAGTACTCGGGTATCGGGAAGAACAGGCCCTTGTGATCTCAACGGCGGATATTAATGCACGCATTGCCCAATGGTCGGCTCCTGCTGTCCACGATAATGAGACAGCCATTCAACATGGGAATTATGCAGCAAGACCTGATTTAGATTCTGAATATGTCTTACCAAAGAGTGATATTGAGAAAAAACTCGTCTCAGTTTGGCAAGATTTTCTGGGAATTGAACCGATTGGCTTAAAAGATGATTTCTTTGAACTGGGCGGTAATTCACTTAAAGCGATAACTTTATTATCGAGGATTCACAAAAATTGCAAAATAGATGTTTCATTAACACACTTCTTTAAGAACCCGACGATCGAAGATATTGTTATTTTATCTGCTTCACAGGCAGAATCAGAGTATCAAATGATATTGCCGGCAGAAGTTCAGGAAACCTACCCGCTATCACCCGGACAGCGGCGGCTTTATCTGCAACAGATTATGGATAAAAATTCAGTTGCTTATAACGAAACAGCCGCATTTAACATTGTCGGTAAATTAGACAGGGACAAGTTTAACAAAACACTTCAATTATTATTTAAACGACAGGATTCACTGAGAGCATCATTTATTCTTTGTGAAGGCGAACCAAGACAAAAATATCATGATGATATTGAAATAAATATAGAATATTTAAAGCTTGACTCATCCAATATGAGTGATGATGAAGTGAAAATTAAGGTTAATAGCCTTATCAGGCCATTTAAATTAGACGAACCACCATTGATAAGAGTGACCCTGATTGAAGTTCGGGAAGGAAGCTACATATTCTTCTTGGATTTACACCACATTATTTCGGATGGGCTTTCTCAAGATATTTTTGTAAGAGATTTTTTGGAGCTTTATCAGGATAAGGAACTGAAACCGTTAGAAATACAATATAAAGACTATACTGTTTGGCAACAAGGAATGGTAAATGATAGCAGTATATTGGAACAGAAGGCGTTTTGGTTATCAACGTTAAAAAATGTACCTGAGCTTAAATTACCCATAGATTATGCCCGAACAAATGAGGTGGGTAATATAGGTGGCCGGATAGGTTTTGTGATTGATAAGGCATTGAGTGATCAACTTGATGCGTTGGCAGAACGCGAAAATATCACAAAATTTATGCTTTTCATTTCGTCTTATGCGCTTTTGATGAAAGATATATCCGGACAAGATGAATTTGCATTAGGCACACCCATATTGGGACGACCGCAAAGTGAACTGCAAGGTATCATTGGTATGTTTGTAAACTTGTTGCCGATTGTCTTTGAGTGTAACGGTGAATTACCCTTTAAGCACTTTGTCAAAAGGGTCGCTGAAAGAACGATAGCCTCATTTGAGCATGCTGATTTTCAGTTTGAAAATATGGTGAAGGAGCTTAATATTAAGCCAAGGTTAAATAGAACACCGATTTTTGATACCGTATTTTCCTATATGAATATTGGAATGGCCGATTTTGTATTACCTGACGTTAAATTCTCTCGTTACGATCTCCATCAGGAGAATACCCGATTTGATATTACCTTTTTTGTTAAGGAAAATTATTCAGGCTATGAATTCAATATTGAATACAAAAAGGATTTATTTAAAGAAAAAACAATGGAGTATTTCAAGCATCGATATATTGCATTGTTAAATAACATTGTCGCTTATCCTGATAAAGACATTCAATTTATATTGAATGCAAACAATGGAAGTCATCATGATGAAGTGACGGAGAGTGATTTTCTGGACTTTAATTTTTAGCCTGAAAGATGAAGGGCATAATTTCCTGTTAAATTAAATATCATACGTAGCTGCCCTTATGATTTCCCATTTTTTGAAAGAGAAAAATCCGGATATTAGAAGGGTAGTTTAATTCATTATCTTATTTATAGAGCCAGTATGTTAGATAAAATTCATTTAAATACACCGATAAATGCAAAACTGAGATTATATCTTCTGCATCATGCAGGGGGATCTCACATGTTTTACAGGGCATGGCAACGAGAATTACCTGATTGGATAGAGTTTATTGCGATAGAGCTTCCTGGCCGGGGGCTGAGCTTTGGCAAAGCGTGCCTGGAATCTATGGAAGATATTTTAGCAGCGTTATTGCCTGTGATTAAGACCGATAAACCTTTTGCGCTTTTCGGGCATAGCATGGGGGCATTAATGACTTATGAATTGACTTTAAAATTGCAAGCGCGCTGTATATATCCATTGTGGATTGGCCTGTCTGCATTCAAACCACCTCATATAAAAAAAGCAGAGTTAGTTCATCGCGCCTTAATGACGGAAAATCAGTTTTTAGATTATTTAAAAACATTAGGAGATATCAGCGGATTAACTGAAGATAAACATGCGATGAAAATCATGCTTGAAATAATCAGAAAAGATTTTAAAGCAATAGATGATTTTATTATGAGTGAATCAAAGATTAATAATAAAACCGCAGTGGGTTTGTTTTATGGCAAAGAGGATTCAGAGGTGACATATGAAATGATGAAAGGTTGGCCTGACTATATTTCAGGCCGATGTACAACCTATGGATTCCGGGGCGGGCACTTTTATTTACAAGAGGTTAAAAGTGAGGTCATCAATAAAATTGCCCTTGAAATAAATAAAATTATATAGGAAATAAAATGAAATATGTCATTATTTGGACATTGATTTTCCATCAGAAATGGAATGTGCTTACGCGGAATGAGCGGAAAAAATTGCAAAATGAATATTTGCCAGAGATATTGGAAAAATACAGTTCATCAATTAGCCTGAGAACGATAGATACTGAGGGTTTTACCGCAGAGTTTCAGGATTTTGTTATTATAGAAACAGAAAGTTTAAGTGACTATTATTGTATGTTGCAGGATATGAGGAACACACAAGTCTTCTCTGAAGGATATTTGAGTATCTCTAAAGTCTTCATGGGTATTGAAAATGCTCATGAGGTTTATAACGATGATTAATTTTAGCTAATTTCATGGGTTTTAAATACATTCTTTGAAAAACGCCAACGGGAACGTTAATTAGGTCAGCTAATTTATAGGGTCAATTGAGTCAACGCTCAAATGATGGGATATTTATATAATGAATGTAAAAAATGAATTAAACACAAACATGGATAAAGAATATTTTTGGAAGAAAATAATTAATGATCATGAGCCATCAGAATTTGAAAAATCTCTGATATTCAATCATGATAGCGTGAACCGGCAAAAAATAGTGTTTTCACGTGAGGCATCACAAAATATTTTAACTATGGCGAATGGTTCAGATAAACGATTAAGTGCTTTACTGATATCATTAACGGGTTTTGCTCAGTCAATGATGCAGAGAAGCCAAAGCTCTTTAATTTTAACCACAAGCTATCTCGATGATGGTGAAGAATCCCAGATAATAGGTGTTCCGGCAAAATATTCACCGGAACAATCTTTGGCAGAATTAGTAAAGACCGTATCAAAAAGCATACAGAATTTATTACAGTATAGATTAGGTTCATTTCACGAAATTTGTGAACAACCTAAATTTTTCACATCGTGTATTCTTTTGAAAAATTGCCAGGCAGTGAATAAAGAAATTTATAATTTATCTGTTTCTCAAATATTTTTTGAACATGATGATGAAATAATAAGTTGTGAAGTTCATTCACCTTATCATGTTAATTATTACGCCGAAATTATTAACATGGTCGTGTTGTTGAGCCGTCAGATTCGTTCCCGGAAGACGCTCAGTACGCTCAAATTATCTGAAGAGTCGGGTGTATATGCCCATCACTTTACACCTGAGATTGACAGTCACTCGACTATTCATTCTCTATTTGCAGAACGAGTAAAACAGCATCCTTTGCGCACAGCGATTACAGATGAACATTGTGCGCTCAGTTATATCGAATTGGATAAATTAAGCTCAACGTTTGCCACTAAATTGTTAAGCCGGGGTATTAAACAATATGATCCCGTCGGTATTCATATGAATCGCTCATGTGCCGCCATTGTTGCTATGCTGGCTGTTTTAAAAACAGGGGCTAAATATTGTCCGCTTGATATAAATTGGCCTGCTTCCCGAAAGAAACATGTCAAAGATACCGCCTCGATTAAGCATGTCATTGTTTCTGATGAAACAATCTGTGAGCTTGAAGACTGTCAGAATATTCTTTATGTATCGCCTGATAGTGATACCAATATTGATATCGGTGAACAGTGTCATCTAACGTCAGAAGATTCTGCTTATGTTATTTTTACGTCTGGTTCAACAGGTGCGCCAAAAGGTGTTGAAGTTTCGCATGCTACTGTCATAAATCTGGTTTTAGGTTTACATGACAGAGTTTATCAACATTATCAGGGCACTCTGAATGTAGCCATGATGTCTGCACTGAGTTTTGATGCCTCAGTACAACAATTATATCCGGCACTGTTACTCGGCCATACTCTTCATATGGTGCCTGAGTCCGTCAGGCGGGACGGAAAAAGTGTGGTTGAATTCTGGGATAAGAATGCTATCCAGATTGCAGATTGTACGCCGACACATTTACGGATGATCCGAACACAATTCGCTGAACATTCAATTCGTTGTACGGTCAATCATCTTATGATTGGTGGTGAATTGCTGGAAAAACATAACTGGCATAATTTTGCCAAATGTTGGGAGTCGGTTCCTAACGCTTCTAATGCTTACGGCCCGACAGAATGCTGTGTGCAATCCACTTCTTTTGAGTTTAACGAGAAGAGTGAAATTCAGACACCGACAATTCCCATTGGTTTTCCGATGCCGGGTGAAGAGATTATATTGATTGACGACTTTTTAAGACGGTTACCTGAAGGTGCCATTGGTGAAATTGCCATTGCAGGGAAGGGGCTTGCAAAAGGCTACATCAATCATCCGGAGTTAACCGCTGAAAAATTTATTACTATCGAAGGTAAAAAATATTATAGAACCGGTGATCTGGCCCGATATTCAGGAGAGAATGGCTTAATCTATCTTGGCCGATCCGATAATCAGGTCAAAATTAATGGTTATAGAATTGAATTAGGTGAAATAGAAGTCATTACTCAAAAAACGCTGAATGAACAAATCAATGGATCTGAACCCGGTTTGAAAACGATTTGTGATGTTTTTGTTATGGTTAATGCCCAAGACCCGGATAATAAATTTTTAGTGGCTTATATATATACCAATATTGCATTTAACGGAGAGGTCTTGAAGAAAGCATTGGCGGAACGTTTGCCTGATTACATGGTTCCGAGTTATTTCATTAAGGTTGAAGAGTTCCCGCAAAATAACAGCGGTAAAATTGATGTTGCGAGGTTGCCAGATCCCAGAAATATCGCAAGAAGCATTGAGATGAAACCTTGCAGTAGTGAGGTTGAGGTCAATATATTATCCCTGTGGGCTGAGGTTTTAAAAATAAATAAGGAAAATATCAGTTCAAGTGATAATTTTTTTGATTTGGGTGGCTCTTCATATACCTTGTTACAACTTAGTATCAAATTGAATGCGTTTTTTAATAAGGAAATTGAAGTTGTTGATTTATTCCAATATACCACAATAGAACAACAAGCGATTTTTATAGAATCTGATGGAAAGGCAGAAGAAAATAATTTGGTTGGCGATAATCAGGTTGAACAATTTTATAATGCGATAGGAATGTTTAATCATTGAGTGTAAATAGCCGAAAATAAGATGATAAACAATCAGTATACGAATGGATTTCGTGAACTTTCGATTCGTATTTATTTTTAATTTTCATTGGTGATGACATATTATGAATAAAGAAGAAAATCCAATTAATGATAAATTACCTCAAAAATTAACAGGTCTGGAAATCGCTATTGTTGGTATTTCCTGCCGGTTTCCTGATAGCCCGACGGTCGAAAGTTTTTGGAAAAATTGTCTTGAGGGTAATGACTGTATCACCCGATTTTCTGATGAAACGTTAGCCAAGAATGGTGTCCCTGAACATGAATATAAGCACCAGAATTATGTTAATGCGAAGGGTGTGATTGAACATCCTTTGCGGTTTGATGCTGAGTTTTTCCAATACAATAAGCGCGAAGCGGAATTACTTGAGCCACAAATCAGGCACCTTCATGAATGTAGTTTTGAGGCATTAGGTTCAGCAGGTTTAGTGCCTTCAGTTTATAAAGGAAAAGTAGGCTGTTATTTGGCGGCCAGTGCCCAGTTGCAATGGCAAATGGCCGCTTATGAAGAGAGCAAGCAAGACGGTGTCGGTTTATTTTCTGCATTTAGCCTTATCGAGAAAGATTTTGCGGCCACGCGCTTAGCGTATAAGTTGGGGCTGACTGGCCCGGCCGTTGCACTACAAACCGCTTGTTCTTCTTCATTAACCGCAGTGCATATGGCGGCTCGTGCATTATTACTGGGCGAATGTCAGTTGGCTTTAGTGGCCGCCGCCGCTTTGGTGACACCAAACCAACAGGGATATCTCTATCTGGATGGCATGATAGAATCACCGGATGGTGTTTGCCGCCCTTTCGATGAACAGGCCAATGGCACTGTGGGAGGTGAGGGCATTGGCGCCATTGTGCTGCAACCGTTAAAGCAGGCTCTTGCAGAAAAACGGCCTATTATTGCTTTAATTAAGGGAAGCGCTATTAATAATGATGGCGCAAGAAAGGTAGGCTATACCGCGCCCAGTATTGAAGGGCAAACGGACGTTATTCGCAGTGCAATCACAGTATCCAAAATTGATCCTAAATCAATTTCATATATTGAAGCACACGGAACGGCAACTAAATTAGGTGATCCCATTGAAATTACGGCGTTAAAAAATGTATTCCATGATTGTCCGGTGGGCAGTATTGCAATAAGTTCAGCTAAATCTATTATTGGGCATCTTGATAGTGCTGCTGGTATGGCCGGTTTAATTAAGACTGCATTAATGCTGAAAAACAAAATGCTTTGTGCCAATAAGTATTTCAGTACACCCAATTCTAAATTAAAGCTGGAATCATCACCTTTTTACATTAATAAAAATAGCCAGGAGTGGCATAGCGAATCAGTCAGAAGGGCGGGTGTCAGTTCTTTTGGCATTGGAGGGACAAATGCACATATCATCCTTGAAGAGATGCTCCATGAACCATTGAAACCTGAATCACCTGAGCAATTGGCATTGTTGCCGTTGTCTGCCAAGAATACATCAAGTTTATCGATGATGGAAAATGCGCTGCTGAAACTTCTGTCAGAGAAAAAGCATAAATTGTCTGATATTGCTTATACCCTGCAACAAGGGCGGGAACATTTTGATTTCCGATCTGTATTGGTTTGTTCCGGGAGTGAGGCATCCTACACTTTATCTGATTTTATTCACGGAAAAGCAGAACATTCAGCCAAGAGGATCGTCTTTTTATACCCGGGACAGGGAACACAATATCCGGGTATGGCTTATGCCTTGTATCAGCAGGAAGAAATATTCAGAAATAGTTGTCAGGATTGTTTCGCTTTATTATCTGAAGATACTCAAAAAGAGTTGCATGATTTTTTTGTGAATATATCTGGACAGAAGAACGTATCCAACGAAATAACCCAATTGGCTATTTTTATTGTTGAATATGCCATGACATCTTTACTGCAACATAAAGGATTTAAACCGTTTGCCTTACTCGGGCATAGCTTAGGTGAATATGTTGCGGCAACAATATCTGGCGTATTTTCCCTCAATGATGCCCTGCATTTAGTCAGTCAACGGGCAAAACTCATCGAAATGATGTCGCCTGGGATGATGCTGAGTGTCGCATTAGGAATAGAACAGATACGCAGTTACCTTGATGAAGAATTTGATATAGCTGCAATCAATGGTAAAGAATCTGTCGTCATTTCTGGTAGTGCGGCTAATATTGAGAGGCTGGCATCTGCTCTTCAAAATGATAATATCCAATGCAGAAGATTAAAAACTTCTCATGCGTTCCATTCCAGAACAATAAATGAGATTCAGGCAGAATATGCCAAAGCGTTAAATTCAGTCAGTTTTAACCATCCTGTAATACCCATTCTTTCTAATTTAACCGGTGGCTGGCATTCTGAAGAGGGTATCAGACAACCTGAATATTGGTTGTCACATCAACGAAATACCGTTAATTTTTTAGGTGGCATAGAAACATTATCAGAGTTCAATGACCTTGTTTTTATTGAATTGGGGCCGGGTAATACTTTATCCAGTTTCATACATAAGTATTATCAGAACGAAAGTGAAAATAAACCATTAATCATAAATATGATTAAACACCCTAATTTGACAGATGATGACCATGACTACTTTTATCGTCAGCTTGGAAAAATATGGTGTAATACCGAAGGCATAGACTGGCAAAGTATCAATCAGCCACAAGGGCATTTTATTCATATGCCGGTGTATCAGTTTGCCAGAACGGAGTATACTCAACTCAGGGATAAATTAGTTTCTGGCATCAATGTAAGTCGTGAGAGTAATACGTTAAATCATAATAAACTTTATTTCCCTGGTTGGCAGAGAGAACTTTATCCTCAAATAGAAGAAGGGAATGCAGGTCAACCGGTTTTTATTCTTTGTACTCAATCAAATAATACCGATTACCTTGCTTCAGGCAAAACATTGTGGCCTGATAGCACAGTGGTTTTTATTGATGATTCAGACAATATTAAATCATTAACACTATTACCTGAAAGTAGGTTTATTCTGATCCCTGAGAAAGAAAGATTCGAAAATGATCCCATTGAATATTATTTAAAATGGGTTGAAGGGCTTCGCATCATTTTAACTCTGCTAGAATTGCAAGCTGCAAGATTTATTCTTTTCACACCTGAAATTGAAAATGTACTGGGATGTGAGCAAGCGATACCAACGATTTCGTTGTTAAAGGGTTTGCTTCAATCAATTTCGCATGAATATCAACAGCATCAAGTCATGCAAATAGATTTATCCGGAAATGATGTACCGGATAACAGATTTAACTTGCTGATACGGGGGCTTGTGAATTCAGGTAACTATAATCAGGTTGCAATACGGCATGGTCAGTTATGGCTTCCTGAATTCAAACCATTATCAATAACGCCTCTGAATAGTGTTGATAAAGTACATGGATTACAAGAAGGGGATTTAGTCTTTATTAGTGGGGGTCTTGGTGGCATTGGATTAAAGCTGGCAGAATCATTAGCAATTAAGTATCGTGCACGTTTTGTCTTAGCTTCTCGCTCACAGTTTCCTGCAAGATCTCAATGGGGTCTTATAAAGAAAGATCCGGCTCAAATGGAAACGATGAAAAAAATTGAGAGTATCGAAAAAATAGAACAAGCCGGGAGTAAAGTCTATGTTCATTCTGTTGATGTCTCTTGTGAAAAAGATCTTCATTCATTGCTGCAATCGGCTGAAAAAGAACTGGGGCCGTTCAGTATGGTGATACATGCAGCAGGATCTGATGCGGGGGCATTAATTGCGCAACCTAATCTCACATTGCATCGTGATATCATGGTGGCCAAAGTCTTGGGTGCTAATAACCTGCTTTCCTATTTTAGTGACAAAAGCCTTCGTTCCATGCTGTTTTGTTCTTCTTTGCTATCTTATTACGGAGCTTCTGGGCAATCTGCATATGTTGCGGCCAATGCTTATTTAGAGGCGATGGCAGACGACCAGAAGTTTCCTTTCAGGATCTGCTCCATCTCCTGGGATCGATGGTTAGAAGTGGGTATGGCGGTTAATGCCATAACAAATCCCAGTACAGCGATCGGTTTAACTAATCAAGAAGGACAAGATGTATTTCTTCAGATAATTTCCCATTATCCTAATAAATTTTCAGTGTCAGTATTACCAATCAAAGACAGAATAAAACAAGATGAGCTTTCGCGATTAAATAATAAAGATTATGTATACAATATAAAACATTCGCGTGTTGAGAACTCAATAAAGGAGATTATTATAGAAGTATGGGGACACCAGTTGGGTCTTTCTGAACTGGATGAATATATAAGTTTTTTTGACTTAGGTGCGACTTCGCTTGATATTGTCCAAGTTAACGAAAAGTTAAAGAAGAAGTTAAACATGGATATTCCCATTGCAATGATGTTTACTTATAGTTCTGTAGTTAAACTGCAATCTGCGTTGCAGAATATAATCAATGAATACAGTGGCAAGCATCAAGATAAGGAAAATATAAATCAAAGTGATAGAAGGAGTTTAGCTAAAAAACGCATGAATAAAAGATTACGCAATAACTGAAATTGTATGTCTAAATGTATTTAGTCATTCGAGGAAGAAAATTTTGAGTTCTATTCTTAGGGGTATTAAATGAAAAAATTATCTGTCTTGTTAGTTGGGGGATATGGCATTGTTGGGCAGCAAGTTGCGCAGATTTTAAATCAGCATGCGCCTGAGCTGGCGTTAATTATTGCAGGGAGAAATATTAATAATGCCAGACAATTAGCCCAAACGTTAGGAAATGCAACGGCAGTGGCTCTTGATATTGATAATATCAATTTATCAGATGAAATGAAAATTGACATAATATTAGCCACTGTTAATGATCCCAAAGATAATTTATTACATTTTGCAAATAAAAATGGCATCGCTTATATAGATATAACGCGTTGGACTGAACGATTGCAGGTTGCGCTAAGCAAGGCTGTAATCATGAGAAATAAAAAACCAGGTTCAATGATTTTTGCTTCATCGTGGATGGCGAGTGTGGTTGCAACACTTGCCAATAATATGAGTAAGTCATTAGTGAACATCACGAGTATTGATATCAGTATACTCAGTGCTTCGAATGATAAGTCAGGCCCGGATTCATTTGATTATTTGGATAGCCTTGCGGCCCCATTTACGGTAAAACAAAATGGGAGATATCAGAAAATACTCCCATTTTCGGATGAACGTATTATCTCATTTGATGATAATTGTCGGTATAGTGTTTTTCGCATCGATATGCCTGATCAATTTACTTTGCCTTTAATAACAAATGCTCAAACCATTGCCACGAGAATTGGTTATGATAATCATAAGGCGAATAAGATCTTATCATTTTTTATAAAGAATGGTATTTGGAAACTGATATCAGGTGATCTGTTTAAAAAGTTACGTAAAAAGATTTTTTATCATCCCGGTACAGGCGATCAGCATCAAATTCGGATTGATATACATGGAACTGATGAAAAAGGGGAGCGAAAACACCTATATATCCATATTAAAGACCCGAAGGGGCAAGCACATTTAACCGCTACAGGCGCTGCTGCTTTAGTTATACAGTTGGCTGAACATATTAAACGTGATCAAGGTGATATTTTGATGATGGGAGAAGAGTTTTTATGTACTGAAAAACTTAAAGCACTTTTACAGTCAGAAGATATTATTCTGAATGAGAAAAATGAAATATTAAAGTGACTTGGATTCGCATGATAAGTGCAATTTCTGAAAAAGGCGGTCAGTTGCTATAGTAGGCATCTTTCTCGCCAAAGGAAAATGCACTATGACCTATAAACAACTGACCGAATC
>NZ_JBBMXH010000028.1:0-45907 GCF_037996725.1 Xenorhabdus entomophaga | reverse complement strand
TATTCGCCGAAAACAACGGTTTGCGAGCATGGATATTAACTATTTGGATAAGGTATTAGTTGCAGGGTTTAAGGCGTTGGGCAAGAAGTGAACATTCACGCTCTTGCCCTGTTCGGGAGACCTATCCACCTCCGCAAAAAATTCACCTCATCCTGGATGGCGCGGGTTATCACCGTACTGATTTGGTGAAAGATATCGCTGAGATCTTCAACATTGAGTTGCATTATCTGCCACCTTACAGCCCTAATCTCAATCCTATAGAGCGATTATGGAAATATATGAATGAGCAGGTGCGTAACAATGTCTATTTTCCAGATGCAAAAACGTTCCGTGAAACCCTTCGGCATTTTTTTCATGTCACGTTGCCAGAAAAAGCCAAAGAACTGACCACCCGGCTGACTGATAACTTCCAGATTTTAAAACCCACATCTTCAAGTTAAGTACGTATATATAAACATGTTAAATGTAAATTCATCAACTTTACTGAATATTCTTTCACTCAGCGTTCCTACTCTGTCATTATATATCATCTGGTTTAATAGAAAGAATATATATGCTCATCTTGGGGTTCCTTCATTACTTATTGCATATGCCGGCCCTTTAATTTTTTACAATGAGGCGTATTCAAAATATGAAGTTTACTCTTTATATACTAAAATTAATATAATAGGAGCAATATCTTTTCTTATAGGAGCACTGATTGCAAAAAAAACCCCCATTATTAATTTACCTTTGACCCCCTTTTACAATATCCAAAGAAGCTATTTAAATGTAAAAGATAATATAAAAAAAAGGACATTTTTTATATTATTATTTTCGTGTTTTTTAGTGGCAATTAGCTATATTGCGATGGGATTCACTCCCATGTTCTCAAGCGATCCACTTGCAGCAAAGTTCTTTCGTGGAGACTATCAAGAGACATATCAACGAGTTGCTGTTTTTTTCAGAACAGGAATGTCAATAATTCCTATTTTTTTACCATTAGCTATCTTGCTAATTAAAGAAAAATTTAGTTATAGGCTATTGTTCGTTGTCCTATTTGGATTCATATGTATTGCTCTAAGTTTACAACGTGGCCTGATTGGTTTCTCTATCCTAATCCCAGCATTGATTTATTTTTCCTATAAAACTCGATTTATATTTCTTTTAGTATTTTTTATGTATATTTTTATCTACGTATTTGGGGCAGCTCTATGGTGGTTATTAGGTTTTGCTTACAGTAATGTCGACAGTTTCTTAGAAGGAGCAATGGCAGGCTCACCAGATGTACCAGATCAATTAAGTTTTCTATCAAGATTTATTTTAGATCATTCATTTACCTATGGAAGAACATTTATTGGTGGTCTAATCCCATTTGGATATGAATGGAATCCGTCGGTATACACTTTAAAAGTATTAAATGGTGTAGATGACATATCCGAAATCATCTCAGGTGGTTTAAGATTACCAGTATATATGTGGGGCTATGTAAGTTTCTCTTGGCCAGGAGTTATAGGTGTTTCCTTCATTTCCGGTTATTTAACTACTCACATGATTTTATTTATAAAAAAAAGCAGCTCACTGGCCATTCCACTTTTCACTCTTAACTATATTTATGCTACAACCATTCTTCTTTTTATAGTTAATTTTTACAACATGTCAATCTATTCCATCCCAAATCTATTCTTTGTTTTTATCTTTTATTATTTTGTTAATTGGAAGTTAAAGGTAAATAAAAAATTAAATTCAAATAGAGGTACATCGTGAATGTTTTTATAAATACCAGAATACTGAGCGGTAGGATAACTGGGGTTCAGCGATATCTATCCTCTATATTAGATCAAATTGACAAAGAAATTTTCACATGTATTCATCCCCAAATTTCAATGACGGGCGCTAAAGGGCATTTATGGGAGCAGCTATACCTACCACTCAATTTATCTACCTTCATGTCAAAAAATAATGTGTTATGGTCACCATCCAACACTGGTCCCTTATACACACCATGCCGTCATGTAGTTACAATTCATGATTTAGCTTCTATTGAACATCCTGAATGGACAACCCGATCATTCTCTACTTTATATAGATTTATTACTCCAAAGATAGTTAAAAATTGCGATTCTATCATTGCTGTATCAGCATATACCAAAAATAGATTAATAGATTTTTATAATATTCCAAGCAGTAAAATACATGTTATTCACAATGGTATAGATGAACGATTTTCGGTAATTGAAGACAAATCAAAATTATCTTATATATATGAAAAATACTCATTACCTGAAGGTAAATTAATTTTGACGGTTAGTTCAATAGAACCAAGGAAAAATATCTATCGTTTGTTATCAGCCTGGGAAAAAATATCATCTAGCTTAAATGACACACATCTTATTATCGCAGGATCAAAAAATGATAGAATTTTCAAAGATGCCGGAATATCAAATATTCCTGATCGAGTTCATTTTACAGGATATATAGATGATATAGATCTTGTGAATTTATATAACTGTGCCACTGCATTTATTTATGTTCCTCTTTATGAAGGATTTGGTTTACCCCCATTAGAAGCAATGGCGTGTGGATTGCCTGTTATAACAAGTAATGTTGCTTCATTACCTGAAGTAGTTGGCACTGCAGCTATTCTTGTAGACCCTTTCAATACAAATGATATTGCTAGTGCAATGATTGAAATAATTCAAAATAACAAACTCTCCAAAGATCTTTCGCAAATGTCTATTGCTCGTGCAACAAAATTCTCATGGAACAAAACTGCAAGAGAAACATACAATTTACTGATTAATGTCTGAGTATTATATGAAAATATCATTAATTCATGAATGGCTAGTTAGTTATGCAGGTTCTGAGCAGGTATCCGCGAGGATATTACGTTTATATCCTCAAGCCACCCTTTTCTCTCTAGTCGATTTTTTGACAAATGAGCAAAGAATACACTTTGGAAATAAAATAGCCATCACCTCATTTGTACAAAAATTACCAAAAGCGAATAAATTTTACCAAAAATATTTACCATTAATGCCTTTAGCAGTAGAGCAATTTGATGTTAGTAATTCCAATATAGTTATTTCAAGTTCCCATGCAGTAGCTAAAGGTGTCTTAACAGGCCCAGATCAATTACATATTAGCTATGTCCATTCCCCAATGCGTTATGCATGGGATTTACAGCACCAGTACCTAAGAGAATCAGGGTTAAATAAAGGTTTCAAAGGCTGGATCGCCAAATGGCTGTTACATAAATTACGGCTATGGGATTACCGCACAGCTAATGGAGTTGATTATTTTATTGCCAACTCTCATTTTATCGCCAGACGAATCAAAAAAGTTTATGGTCGGGATGCAGCAGTTATCTACCCACCAGTCGCCGTAGATGATTTTCCTTGTGTTGAACAAAAAGAAGATTTCTATTTCACTGCTTCACGCATGGTTCCCTATAAAAAGATGGATCTGATCGTTGAAGCCTTCACTCAAATGCCGGACAAAAAACTGGTTGTGATAGGCGATGGCAGTGAATATAAACGCATTGCTACACTAGCTGATGGGCATTCCAATATTACTTTATTAGGTTACCAGCCGTTTGAAGAACTCAAATCTCATATGCAGCGGGCGAAAGCCTTTGTGTTTGCTGCTGAAGAAGACTTTGGTATCACTCCTGTTGAGGCGCAAGCCTGTGGAACCCCTGTCATTGCTTTTGGTAAAGGTGGTGCTATCGAAACAGTTCGTCCATTAGGAAATAATAAGCCGACGGGATTGTTTTTCGAAGAACAGGGTGTGGAATCACTCTGCTCAGCAGTGGAACATTTCGAACGTAATATTAGTCAGTTTCACCCTCAATTTTGCCGTGAAAATGCTGAGCGTTTTTCAGAAGCAAGATTTGCTCGGGAGTTTGCTTCCTTTGTCGAAGATAAATGGCAGGAGTTTCAGGCAAAAAAGCAAATTCATTATTAATTAATTGAGATATTTTTATGAATTCAGTTGTTCCCGTCATCATGGCTGGTGGTTCCGGCAGTCGGTTATGGCCTCTTTCCCGCGAGTTATACCCAAAACAATTTCTTAAACTCGATGGTGAATTCACTATGTTGCAGACAACTGTGCAACGTTTGAATGAACTATCAACAGAATCACCTTTAGTTATTTGTAACGAAGAACATCGTTTTTTAGTCGCCGAACAACTACGACACCTAGGCAAACTAGGGCACAACATTATCCTCGAACCAACTGGACGTAATACAGCTCCAGCAATTGCCTTAGCTGCGCTTACCGCTATTCAAACAGTTGAAGATGGGGAAGACCCTCTATTATTAGTACTGGCAGCGGATCATGTGATACGAGATGAGAAAGTGTTTACTGATGTGGTACGGCAAGCAATCCCCCATGCCAATGCTGGCAAACTCGTTACTTTCGGCATAGTTCCTACCCATGCAGAAACTGGATATGGCTATATTCAGCGTGGAACCGAATATAAGGGTGCCTTTACAGTAGCACAATTTGTTGAAAAACCAGATACTGTTACTGCAGAACAGTATTTACAAAGTGGTGAATATTACTGGAACAGTGGCATGTTTCTGTTTCGCGCCAGTCGCTTTCTGCAAGAACTTAAAACGTTCCGACCCGATATTTATTCAGCTTGTGTTGCTGCTGTAGGAACTGTTAATCCTGATCTCGATTTTGTCCGGGTAGATAAGTCAGCATTTCTTGCCTGTCCAAGTGAATCAATTGATTATGCAGTGATGGAAAAAACAACTGATGCAGTTGTCGTTCCTCTGTCGGCTGGCTGGTCTGATGTCGGTTCATGGTCTTCTTTGTGGGATATATCGGAAAAAGACGACAATGGTAATGTATTTAGAGGTGATGTCCTACAGTACAACAGCAACGGTAATTATGTCTATTCTGAAAACAGCCTTATCAGTCTCGTCGGTGTAAAAAATCTGGTTGTAGTTCAAACCAAAGATGCTGTGCTGGTTGTAGATCAAACTCAGGTTCAAGATGTCAAAAAGATTGTCGAAAGTCTGAAACGATCTGGTCGCTCAGAACATCGTTTGCATCGGGAAATTTATCGCCCCTGGGGAAAATACGATTCCATAGATAAAGGGAAATGTTATCAAGTTAAGCGAATTACCGTAAGACCAGGTGAAAGTTTATCTACCCAAATGCATCACCACCGTGCTGAACATTGGATTGTTGTGGCAGGAACAGCGCGGGTAACTCAAGGAAATAACTCCTATTTGGTTACCGAGAATGAATCTACCTATATACCAGTAGGTGTTGTCCATACATTGGAAAATCCAGGTAAGGTTCCACTGGAGGTAATAGAAATCCAATCAGGCACTTACCTTGGAAATGATGATATTGTTCGTCTCAATGATCGTTATGGCAGAGTGGAAATAGAAAAAAATGAATAATAAGAAACTAAATAGCCGAGAAGTTATTGCTGGTAGTGGTATCACCTTTGGTACTAGTGGTGCCCGTGGCTTGGTCATTGATTTCACTCCAGATGTATGCTCAGCTTTTATCCATGCTTTTGTATCAGTGATGCAGAAACAATATGACGTTTCACAAATTGCATTAGCTATCGATAACCGACCTAGTAGCCCTGATATGGCAATGGCTTGTGCAACAGCCCTTCATCAGATAGGGATTGAGCCCATTTATTATGGTGTAGTACCTACGCCAGCACTTGCCTATCAGGCGATGCAAGATGGCATGCCATGTATCATGATTACTGGAAGCCATATTCCCTTTGACCGTAATGGCCTCAAATTTTATCGGCCCGATGGGGAAATTTCCAAGGCAGATGAAGAAGCTATCTTATCCGCCGAGGTTACTTTTGAACCCCTGACTGAGATGACACAACTAACTATTTTATCAGATGCCGCGGAAGCCTATATAAATCGTTATCGTTCTCTGTTTTCCGATGACTTACTGGCAGGAAAACGTATTGGCATCTACGAACATTCCAGTGCTGGGCGTGATCTTTATCCTCTTCTCTTCAGCTCATTAGGCGCTGAAGTCATTTCACTTGAGCGTACTGACGAATTCGTTCCTATCGATACGGAAGCTGTTGCGGAAGAAGATAGAGTTAAAGCCAAAAATTGGTCTAATGCATTTAACCTAGACTGTATTTTTTCAACCGATGGTGACGGGGATCGTCCTTTGCTGGCAGATGAACATGGGGAATGGTTGAGGGGTGACATAGTAGGATTATTGTGTGCTGATGCTTTAGGGATAGAAGCTTTGGCAATCCCGGTGAACTGCAATAGTGCCGTACAAAACTGTGGTCATTTTTCCAATGTTACCTTAACTAAAATTGGTTCTCCCTACGTGATTGCCGAATTTAAATCACTTTCAAACCAATTTAAACGTATTGCTGGTTTTGAAGCTAATGGCGGTTTCTTGCTCGGCAGTAATATTAATGTAGCAGACAGAATATTAGCAGCCCTTCCCACCCGCGATGCGCTTTTACCAGTACTTATGATATTAAGTGTAAGCAAAGATAAGGGAATCTCTTCACTAGTAAACGCCCTTCCTCCACGTTATACGTATTCTGACAGACTTAAAGAGTTTCCTACAACATTGAGTCAGACCATTTTAAATGAGGGGATTCAAGCCCCAGAAAAATTACTGGCTTTACTGGGATTCGATGATTGTCAAATTATTCATACCGACCTTACTGATGGTTTAAGAATGACCCTTGATAACAATATTATCGTCCATCTACGCCCATCAGGTAATGCACCAGAACTACGTTGCTACTCTGAAGCTGACACTTTATGTAAAGCAAAAGAGGTTGTCACAACCTGCCTAAGTGCACTCGCAACTCAAAGATAATTATATCATACACGGCAGAGAACTTAGTTCGGCACTCTGCCGAATACCATTTTGAATTTAGGTAAATATAGGTAAATATACTATATGGCTTCAACAGAAATGCTCCGGGACTCAAACAGCAATCAATCCGGATATGAAAACTATTCAGCGTCTGTTAACCGTTTCTCTTTGATGGCAAGCGATTTTCTGGCTATGGCAGGTGCATTTGTTCTTTCATGGTGGATTGAAAGTAATCGCACTGATGTTCCATTTTCCCTCGTCTTTAAAAGCGGATCAGATATCGCCAGAGCTTGGAGTTTTCTGACTATAGCCGTAATTATGCTTCTCTGGTCTTGGGGCCATTTACGACATTATACTTATCGTAAGCCATTCTGGAATGAACTGAAAGAAACCTTATTGATGCTCATTGGACTAGCTGTCGCCGATTTAGCAATAGTAGCTATTTCTAAATGGAATTTCTCTCGACATCAGTGGACTATGTTTTGGTTGATTATTATGTTTATTCTGCCATTTTGTCGGTGGTTGACTAAGCTATTATTAATTAAGTTGAAATATTGGAATATGCCGACAATTATCATCGGTAGTGGGAATAATGCTCGTGATGCTTATTTGGCTATTTGCAGCGAGCGGTTACTTGGTTTTGGAGTTATAGGTTTTGTTGCACCAGATAATAATTGTGCAATTAGCCCAGAGAAAACTCTCCCATTTTTTCATCTCACTCCTGAACAATTACTTGGAAAATTCCACCAGCACAAGATCTTTATAGCCCTTGAATATGAGCAGAATCAGTTGCAAGACGAATGGTTACGCTATCTCTCCGCTCATAATATTCGTAATGTATCGGTGATCCCAACATTACGTGGTGTTCCACTCTATGGCACAGATATGTCTCACTTTTTTAGTCATGAACTATTGATGCTGAGGGTGAAAAATAAACTCGCTAAAAGATCATCAAGTATTCTTAAACGCAGTTTCGATATTGTCGTTTCTTCACTTTTGTTGATACTTCTTTCCCCTCTGTTCTTTTTTATTGGTTGGAAAGTTTCTCGTGATGGAGCATCTCCTTTCTACGGCCATGAACGTATAGGACAAGGAGGACGCAAGTTTAAGTGCTTAAAGTTTCGTTCTATGATTATCAACTCCAAAGAAATACTGGAAAATCTACTTAAAACAGATAAAAATGCTATGGAGGAATGGAAAAAGGACTTCAAACTCAAGAATGATCCGAGAATCACACCTATTGGTCATTTTCTACGTAAAACCAGTCTTGATGAACTTCCACAACTCATTAATGTGTTAAAAGGAGAGATGAGTCTTGTTGGTCCAAGACCTATTGTTGAAGAAGAACTAGAACGTTACGGAGATGATAAATCATATTATCTCATGGCTAAACCGGGTATGACGGGGTTATGGCAGGTGAGTGGACGTAACGATGTTGACTATGCAACGCGTGTATATCTTGATAGCTGGTATGTAAAAAACTGGACGCTCTGGAACGATATCGCTATTTTGTTTAAAACAGTCAATGTAGTACTGAAACGAGATGGTGCTTATTAATCTTTAGGTAAAAAATATTTTCGGTTGCAATAATATTTTTTATGTTTTTAATCCAATTCTAGTTAATGATACCTATTCATTCGGTAGCCATTGGAATGATAAAAAAATCAAACCATGCTAAACATCGTCCTATTCGAACCAGAAATTCCGCCTAACACGGGTAATATCATCCGCCTGTGTGCCAACACAGGCTGCCAACTTCATCTCATTCAACCATTGGGTTTCACATGGGACGACAAACGCCTGCGTCGTGCAGGGTTGGATTATCACGAGTTTGCTAATATCAAACAACACCACGATTACAACGCATTCCTGGAAAGTGAAGGACTCAGTTCAGTCAATTCACAGTCCCCTTCAGTAGCACGTCTGTTTGCCTTAACGACAAAAGGCACTCCAGCGCACAGTAATGTGAGTTATTGTGATGGTGATTATCTGATGTTTGGCCCGGAAACTCGTGGCTTACCATCTTATGTATTAGATAACATGCCCTCAGAACAGAAAATCAGAATACCCATGCTATCAGATAGCCGTAGTATGAATCTGTCCAATTCTGTTGCTGTGGTTGTGTTTGAAGCATGGCGGCAACTGGGTTATCCGGGTGCGTTATTGCGGGATTAATACATAACATTCAGCGCCTAACCCGCGCTGAATGTTCTACTTATCACTCATAAGAAAAGAATGGTACTTTAAATCCCATCCCCGTTCTCAAATCCATTATTAATGCCATTAAAGAGCTGGTTCATATCCAGTGATGGCTTATCACTTTCCGGTTTCCCGACAATCCGTGCCGGTACGCCAGCCACTGTGGTATGAGGTGGAACTGGTCTTAATACAACAGATCCTGCCCCGATTTTTGCGCCGCGACCAATCTCGATATTTCCGAGGATTTTGGAACCCGCGCCAATCATCACCCCTTCACGTACTTTCGGATGACGATCTCCTCCCGCTTTGCCCGTACCACCAAGGGTTACCGATTGCAGAATGGATACATCATTTTCAACAACCGCCGTCTCACCAATCACAATGCCAGTTGCATGGTCAAGCATGATGCCACAGCCAATTTTCGCGGCAGGATGGATGTCTACACCAAATGAAACTGAGATCTGGTTTTGCAGGTAGATTGCCAATGCGTTGCGATCTTGTTTCCACAACCAATGTGCAATACGGTAGGCCTGTAGTGCATGAAAGCCCTTAAGGTAGAGTAATGGAGTGGAGTATTTGTCTACCGCTGGGTCACGTAACCGGACAGCTTTGATATCACTTGCTGCCGATTCGATCATTTTGGGGTCACTGCGATATGCACTTTCAACGACTTCTCTGACTTCAATGGGAGGCATAATCGGAGTTGCCAACTTATTTGCCAGCATGTAGCTCAGGGCACTACCAAGATTTTCATGCTTGAGTAGTGTCGCGTGAAAAAAACTGGCTAACATAGGTTCACAGTCTGCCAGCGCTTTTGCCTCATTTTTTATATTTTTCCAGACTTCGATCAGTTCTTCTCGCGACATATCAGTCGTTCCTATCTCACTTAAGAATGAGAGCTTTCTCCCTCATCTCTTGTAGCTCTCCCCAATAATGCCTGAGCAGCTTCAATCACATTTTTATTGCAGTACAGTATCTGGTAAATCTGCTCTGTAATAGGCATTTCAACCCCTACTCTTTCCGCCAGTGCACGAACTTCTTTGGTATTACGATATCCTTCAACCACTTGCCCAATCTCGTGTTGAGCATCATCAACATTGATCCCCTGCCCCAGCATCATGCCAAAACGACGGTTACGAGATTGGTTGTCAGTACAGGTCAGAACTAAGTCACCTAATCCAGCCATTCCCATGAATGTAGATGGATCGGCACCCAATGCCACACCGAGACGACTCATCTCCGCCAATCCGCGGGTAATCAACGCCGTGCGGGCATTCGCCCCGAATCCCATACCATCAGAGATACCTGCGCCAATTGCAATAACATTTTTTATTGCCCCCCCGAGTTGAACTCCAATGAAATCAGGGTTTTTGTATACCCGGAAGCTTTTGCCACAATGGAAAAACTGCTGGAGTTCTTCACCAAATTCAGGGGTTGTAGCAGAGACTGCAATCGCGGTTGGTAAACCTGCCGCCAGTTCTTTTGCGAATGTCGGGCCAGAGACGACTGCCAAGGGGATTTCATTGCCTAATATCTCACGAGCCACATCTTGTAATAAGCGCCCTGTTTCAGCTTCAAGACCCTTGGTTGCCCAAACAATACGACTATCATGTTGCAAATGTGGTTTTATCTGCTGTAATACATCGCCGAAAACGTGGCTGGGAACCACTATCAGGATGTTCCGGCTGGCTGACACCGCGCTTTTCAGATCAGCTTCAAGCAGTAAGCTATCAGGGAAAGAAACATCCGGCAAAAATGCCTGATTACAACGCACTTGTTGCAAGGCATGAACGTGCTCAGGATTATGTCCCCAAAGCACAACCTCATGCCCATTACGAGCCAAAGTAATGGCTAAAGCGGTGCCGTATGAACCGGCACCGATCACTGTCATAGAAGCAGTATTCATTAGGCTTCCTGTTCAGCCTCATTAGGCTGAGATTCAGCCTGCTGTTGCAGGTAGTTCATGAACAAAGCATCAAAGTTAACTGGAGCCAGGTTCAGTTGTGGGAAAGTACCACGCCCGACCAAGCTAGTGATGCATTCACGAGCATATGGGAACAGAATGTTCGGGCAATATGCACCTAAGCAATGGGCCAGTTGGGTTCCTTCGATACCATCAATAGAGAAAATACCTGCTTGCTGAACTTCACACAGAAATGCGGTTTCTTCTCCTAATGTCGCCGTAACGGTGACACGCAGAACAACTTCATAGACTCCCTGAACCAATTCACTGGAAGCAGTATCCAGATCCAATTTGACTTCCGGTTGCCATTCCTGTTGGAAAATCTGAGGCGCTTTTGGTGCTTCGAAAGAAACATCTTTCGTGTAAATACGCTGGATCTGGAAAGCCATTTCTGTGTTGTTTTGTTCTGACATAATAATATTTACCTTTTTCAGACGTCCTTATTAAACCTTCGATAATGCAAGCATTCTGCTTGCATCTAAGCCCGTTATCTCTTGCCTCGGGCCAATGGCAGATTTTCACCCGCCCACCCAGCGATCCCCTCTTTCAGGGAATAGACCTGCTCAAAACCGGAGCGACTCAAGTTCTCCGCCGGAGTTCTGGATTCCAATCCATTTGCTGAAACAACAATGACAGGCTGTTTTTTATGTTTATCCAACTCACCCAGATTATTATCTTTAATCTCAGATGGCGTCAGGTTAACGGAACCAATAATATGCCCTCTGCGGAAATCGTCACGGGAGCGTAAATCCACGACGATTGCATCTTCCTTATTGATAAAATGAATAGCTTGCGCACGGGTGATCTCTTTACTCTTGGAGAACACGCTTTTTGCCGTCATGACGATGACAGCCACCAGCAATGCAATCCAAACAAGACTCAGGATCGTGTTCCGGCTAATAAATTGCATGATTTCTTGCAGCATGGAGGGCAACAACTCCCGTTAGTTAATAACAAATATCTAAGGTAACAGAGTATACCTGTGTGTTGCGTCAATTACAGCCAATTAGCACTAACGCCATGCACATTTGTGCAGATTTTGCGGAGAGTTTCGAGAAAAATTAAAAAATACACCGAGAAGCACGCAATTGTAATGCATCATTAAAATCTTTCATGTCACATTGAGCTGGGGCAGGATCTTCGACAATATATGAACTAAATTAACTAAAACTAATATTGACGATAAAAAACAGGCTGTTCTCTGGTCAGGGGCAATTCCTCATGAAATAATCGGGCACTATATAGCAGAAAAAAAGATAGCAGAAAGATATAGCAGCAGGGTACTCAATAAGATGGCTGAAAATAAGGACCTAAAGCGCCGTGTAAATCGGCAGAAGCAATATCAGTGGCAAAAGAAAACCAGAGGGTTATCGCTCTGTGCCTTGTTGTTCGCCTTTTTCAGCCTCAGTACAAGTGCTTTCGCCAACCAGATCTCAGAGAATAAAAATCAGCTCAAAGATATTCAGCAGGATATTGCCGAGAAAGAAAAAAGTGTAAAACAACAGCAAAAACAACGCACTGACCTCGTTAATCAATTGAAAGAACAAGAAAGCACGATCTCAGAAGTAGGCCGCTCTCTACACGGTACACAGACTCGCCTGAATAAACTGGGAAACGAACTCTCATCACTAAATACAAATATCAAACGGCTGCAAACGCAACAAAAAGAACAACGTAAATTACTTGCCAGTCAATTGAATGCCGCATTTCGGCAAGGAAATCACCAAGGTTTAGAGTTGTTGCTCAATGGTGAAGAAACTCAACGTAAAGAACGTATTCTTGCTTATTACAGTTACTTGAATCAGGCACGCCAGGAAACTATCTCCAAACTGCAAAAAACAACAGAAGAACTTAACCAGCAAAAAAAATTACAACTGGAAAAGCAAAGCGAACAAAAAGTAATACTGAACAGTCAGAAGCAACAGAAACAAAAAATGGAAGTTGCCCGTTCTGCACGACAAAACACGTTAACAGTGCTCGAATCTTCATTGAAAAAAGATCAACAGAGTCTGACGGAGCTTAAGCAAAATGAAACCAGCTTGAGGAATAAAATTGCCAAAGCTGAACGAGAAGCCAAAGCCCGTGCTGAACGTGAGGCCCGTGAGGCTGCTCGTGTTCGTGCCCAAGTTGCCGCTAAGCAAAAGCAGGCTCAGAAAAAAGGCTCCAGCTACAAACCGACAGAAGATGAACGCGCTCTTATGGCCCGGACAGGAGGGCTTGGGCGTCCTGCAGGGCAAGCAATCTGGCCTGTACGCGGCAGTGTCATCCATAGTTTTGGTGAAGCAATACAGGGTGAACTGCGCTGGAAAGGCATTGTTATCGCCGCCGCAGAAGGCACAGAAGTGAGAGCCATTTCAGATGGGCGCGTATTACTGGCAGACTGGTTACAAGGCTATGGTTTGGTTGTCGTCATTGAACACGGTAAAGGTGACATGAGCATTTACGGTTACAACCAAAGCACACTAGTCAAAGTTGGGCAGCAAGTTAGGGCTGGCCAGCCAATCGCACTGGTCGGCAGCAGCGGCGGGCAAAAGCAACCTTCACTGTACTTTGAAATTCGTCGTCAAGGGCGAGCTGTTAATCCATTACCGTGGTTAGGCAGATAGGATAAAAAAAAACATAGGATGAACATACTAATGATGAAAATGCAGTATCTATTAATAAAACATGTTAGTTCACTAACCCTGTTATTTTGGATACTGCTATTCGTCATATCATTGACGTTTACCTTGAATGCCCACGCTGCACGCTTAGCCATTGTGATTGATGATGTTGGCTACCGTGTTAACGAGGAAAACAAGATATTACAAATGCCCGTTGCGATTTCTATCGCAATACTACCCAATTCTCCACACGGCAGGAAAATGGCAGAAAAAGCCCATCAACAAGGGCGGGAAGTGTTGATCCACCTGCCGATGGCACCACTAAGCAAACAGCCTTTGGAAAAAAACACCCTGCATCCGGCCATGAGTCAGGAAGAAATCGGTCGTATTATTCAGGATGCGATACAGAAAGTTCCCCATGCTGTTGGTATGAATAATCATATGGGTAGCGCAATGACATCCAATCTCAGTGGCATGGAAAAAGTGATGCAAATATTATCCCGTCACCATCTCTACTTTCTGGATAGTGTCACGATTGGGAATACACAAGTCACTAAAGCAGCGATAGGAACATCTGTTCCAGTCATCCGCCGAAATGTTTTTTTGGATAATGTTCAAACCGAAGCTGAAACAAAACACCAACTCAACCGGGCAATTGCCCTTGCCCGTAGACAAGGTTTTGCTATTGCCATTGGGCATCCGCATCCAACAACTGTACGCGCCTTACAGCAAACCCTCGCAACATTACCCAGTGATATTGAGTTGGTAACACCCAGTATGTTACTAAGCCACAGACCTACAAATAAGAACAACCAACAAATAGCACGCAAGTACAAGCCTCGCGAACCAGAGCCAGCCCCGGTAACTCAGTTGGCTTATATCAAGATGATAGGAAAAGAATTAGCTAACAATATCGTCATCAATACCTTAAATCAGCACATTCAGAAACTCTTGGGTAATGCCCCAAAACAAGAAACTTCCGATCTCTTAGATAAAGCAGAAAACGATAAAGTAGAAAGAAACCAAACAAAGAAAAACAAAGCAGCAGACAAGATAAAATCACAACAAAGAAATGTTCACACAGGCGTCCATAGAGCAAGGGACGCCTGTTCTAACCTTTAACTTCTTTTTAGGTAGTTAAAATTTTTAATCCCAATTTAGGATAACTTTGCCAGATTGCCCTGACCGCATGATATCAAAGCCTTTCTGGTAATCATCAATCGAGAATTGATGGGTAATAATTGGAGTCAGATCTAAGCCAGATTGGATCAACGCTGCCATTTTATACCATGTTTCGAACATCTCACGTCCGTAGATGCCTTTGATAAACAGCCCCTTAAAGATGACCTGATTCCAATCTATCGCCATGTCTGAAGGTGGAATACCCAATAGTGCAATGCGTCCACCATGATTCATGGTATTAAGCAAAGTACGAAACGCAGGTGGTGCGCCGGACATTTCCAGCCCAACATCAAAACCTTCCGTCATTCCCAGCTCTGCCATCACATCGGTCAAATTTTCTTTGCTGACATTCACGGCACGGGTAACGCCCATTTTCCGAGCCAACTCAAGGCGATATTCGTTCACATCCGTAATCACGACATGACGGGCACCGACATGCTTACACACCGCCGCCGCCATAATTCCGATAGGGCCAGCACCGGATACCAATACATCTTCTCCGACCAAATCAAAAGACAGCGCCGTATGTACCGCATTACCAAAAGGATCAAAAATAGCCGCCAACTCATCCGGAATATTGTCCGGAATTTTAAAGGCGTTAAATGCCGGGATGACCAGATATTCAGCAAAAGCACCCTCACGGTTCACACCAACGCCAGTGGTATTACGGCACAAATGAGTACGGCCACCACGGCAGTTACGGCAATAACCACAAGTGATGTGCCCTTCACCGGAAACGCGATCACCAATTTTGAATCCTTTTACTTCCTGACCAATCGCAACCACTTCACCGACATATTCGTGTCCTACCACCATCGGAACGGGGATAGTTTTCTGGGACCAGTCATCCCAGTTATAGATGTGAACATCCGTACCACAAATGGCCATTTTACGGATTTTAATCATCACATCATTGTGCCCGAGCTCCGGAGTGGGCACATCCGTCATCCAAATCCCTTCTTCTGACTTTAATTTTGATAATGCTTTCATAGTGATACCTTATGCAATGACGTCCAATTGCTTACCAATACGTATAAACGCCGCCACCACTTGCTCAATTTGTTTCTCAGTATGGGCTGCTGAAATCTGGGTTCGAATACGCGCTTGGCCTTTAGGAACAACCGGATAGAAGAATCCAATCACATAGATACCTTCTTTCAGCAATTCAGCCGCAAATTCTTGTGCTAATTTCGCATCACCCAGCATGACAGGGATAATCGCATGATCTGCTCCCGCTAAAGTGAAACCTGCGGCAATCATTTTCTCACGGAACAGATTCGCATTTCTCCAGAGACGCTCACGCAGGTCATCTCCATTTTCCAACATATCCAGCACCTTGATAGATGCAGAAACAATGGCAGGAGCCAGTGAGTTGGAGAACAGATAAGGACGTGAACGCTGACGCAGCCACTCAATAACTTCTTTACGTGCAGCAGTGTAACCACCAGACGCGCCGCCCAGAGCCTTACCCAGCGTACCAGTGATAATATCGACACGCCCCATGACATCACAATATTCATGTGTGCCACGGCCATTTTTACCAACAAAACCAACCGCATGTGAATCATCCACCATGACCAATGCACCAAATTCATCAGCCAGATCACAGATGGATTTCAAATCAGCAATCACTCCGTCCATTGAAAAGACGCCATCTGTTGCGATCAGAATATTTTGTGCACCTTCGGCCTTCGCTTTCTCCAACTGCGCTCTTAATTCCTGCATGTCATTATTGGCATAGCGGTAACGTTTCGCTTTGCATAAACGGATACCATCAATGATGGAGGCGTGGTTCAAAGCATCAGAAATAATGGCATCTTCCGGCCCAAACAGCGTTTCAAACAGGCCGCCGTTTGCATCAAAACACGAAGAGTACAGAATGGCATCTTCCATACCCAAAAATTCAGCTATCTTATTTTCTAATTCTTTATGGGAGTCTTGCGTACCACAAATAAAACGAACGGATGCCATACCAAAACCATGGCTATCCATTCCTGCTTTTGCAGCAGCGATCAGGTCAGGGTGATTAGCCAAACCTAAGTAGTTGTTGGCACAAAAATTAATGACTTGGTTGCCTTCTGCGACAGCAATATTGGCATCCTGGGAAGATGTGATAATACGTTCAGTTTTAAATAGACCTTCAGAGCGGGTTTGTTCCAATTGCTCATTAATTTGCTGGTAAAATGACGCTGACATTTTTCTCTCCTGAGTACCTAAGTAAGTGGAAGGCTTGGCGTATTTTACTGATAGATGCCGCCAGTGACGACACACCAAGAAAGATAATATCAACTTTGTAAAGCCGATCACGGCCTGAAGCCTGTTCTGAGACAATATTTCAGGATATTCCCCTGTTTAACCTACTGTCGTTAGTAGGGTTAAGTGTTATTATACGCTCCAAAGATATACCCAACTGACTATTTAGAGGTGAGCCAAATGATTATTGTCACTGGTGGCGCAGGGTTTATTGGCAGCAATATTGTCAAGGCACTGAATGACGAAGGCTATAAGGATATTCTTGTTGTTGATAACCTGAAAGACGGCACAAAGTTCGTCAATTTAGTTGATTTGGATATCACCGATTATATCGATAAGGAAGATTTCATTGCCAGCATCGTTGCCGGTGATGATTTAGGTGATATTGATGCCATTTTCCATGAAGGTGCATGCTCATCCACAACGGAATGGGATGGTAAGTATATGATGGACAATAATTATCAATATTCCAAAGATATATTGCATTATTGCCTTGAGCGCCAAATCCCGTTCCTGTATGCCTCTTCTGCCGCAACTTACGGTGGCCGCAGTGATAATTTTATTGAAGAGCGTCAATACGAAAAACCTCTCAATGTTTATGGTTACTCCAAGTTCCTTTTTGATCAATATGTTCGCGATATTTTGCCTCATGCAGACTCCCAGATTTGTGGATTCCGTTATTTCAACGTCTATGGGCCGCGCGAAGGGCATAAAGGCAGCATGGCCAGTGTCGCCTATCATTTAAATGATCAGATCCACCAAGGGCAAAATCCGAAATTATTTGCCGGTAGCGAGAATTTCCGTCGCGATTTTATCTATGTCGGCGATGTTGCCGCAGTCAATCTATGGTTCTGGAAAAACAATGTATCCGGCATTTTTAACTGCGGAACAGGTCGTGCTGAATCTTTCCAGGCTGTTGCTAATGCCGTTACTGAATTCCATACAGAAAAATCTCCAGTTGTGGAATACATCGATTTCCCGGAAAAATTAAAAGGTCGCTACCAGAGTTTTACTCAGGCAGATCTGACAAAACTTCGTGCCGCTGGCTATAACAAACCCTTCAAAACTGTTGCCGAAGGTGTCGCTGAATATATGCAATGGCTCAATCAGGATAATTAATCGACGCCTATGAAGATACTGGTGATCGGCCCATCATGGGTGGGTGACATGATGATGTCACAAAGCCTCTACCGTACTTTGAAGTCTTTGTACCCGAATGCAGAAATTGATGTGATGGCACCGGCATGGTGCCGCCCATTACTGGCAAAAATGCCAGAAGTGAATCAAGCACTAGCCATGCCGCTTGGTCATGGTGCACTTGCCTTGGGTGAGCGTCGCCGCCTCGGAATCGCATTGCGTGAAAATAAATATGATCGCGCCTATGTGTTACCCAACTCATTCAAATCTGCACTCGTGCCTTTCTTCGCCAATATCCCGCTGCGTACAGGCTGGCGTGGTGAAATGCGTTATGGGCTGCTGAATGATATCCGAGTCCTGAATAAAAGTGCTTTTCCTCTCATGGTTCAGCGCTATGTTGCTCTCGCGTATGAAGGGAAAAACATACATAGCGCCGATGACATTCCACAGCCTCTCTTGTGGCCGCTGTTAGCCGTCAATGACGAAGATATTGCAGAATCGACCTCAGCTTTTAATATTGCCGATCACCGCCCTATTATTGGCTTCTGCCCGGGTGCTGAATTCGGTCCGGCTAAACGCTGGCCGCATTATCACTATGCCGCACTTGCCCAGCAATTAATCACCCAAAAAGGCTATCAGATTCTGCTGCTTGGTTCCGCCAAAGATCACGCAGCGGGTGAAGATATTCGAACTCTTTTAAGTGATGATGCCCGCGAAGATTGCCTCAATCTGGCAGGAAAAACGTCACTTGAGCAAGCAGTCAATATCATCGCAGCTTGTGATGCCATCGTGACAAACGATTCAGGTCTGATGCACGTTACAGCCGCTTTAAATCGTCCTTTGGTGGCGCTATATGGCCCAAGCAGCCCTGATTTTACGCCCCCCCTTTCAGACAAGGCTGAAGTAATCCGTCTGATTACGGGCTATCATAAAATCAGAAAAGGTGACAGCGATGGCGGTTATCATCAAAGTTTGATTGATATTCAACCTGAAAGGGTTTTAGCTTCATTAGAGAAACTGCTACAGGTGGAGAGTCAGCGTTAATGCGTGTTTTACTGGTAAAAACGTCTTCAATGGGCGATGTATTACATTCTCTGCCAGCATTAACCGATGCTAAAAAACATTTTCCTGACATTCAATTTGATTGGGTGGTGGAAGAAGGATTTGCTCAAATTCCAACCTGGCACAGTGCAGTCGAAAATGTTATTCCCGTCGCGATTCGCCGTTGGCGGAAAAATTGGTTCAGAAAAGATATTCGTGAAGAGCGAACGCTATTCCGAAAACAACTACAACAGCACCAATATGACGCCATTATTGATGCCCAAGGGCTGTTAAAAAGCGCTTTTTTGGTGACTCGGTTAGCTCATGGTCCAAAGCATGGCTACGACAAAAAAAGCATCCGCGAACCCATCGCCAGCTTCTTCTACGATCATCATCATGCCGTTAGTAAGCAACAACATGCAGTTGAGCGCATTCGGGGCTTGTTTGCGGATAGTTTGGGCTATAAAAAGCCATCGGAACAAGGTGACTATGCCATTGCCCGCCATTTTCTGAATCAACAAACAGAACACCAAGGCCATTACCTCGTTTTCCTACACGCAACTACCCGCGATGAAAAACACTGGCCTGAAAATCATTGGCGACAGCTTATCGCAGAACTCCAGACAACGGGTATGCGCATCAAACTACCCTGGGGTGCAGAGCATGAGCATCAGCGGGCATTACGGTTGGCAGAAGGGTTTTCTCATGTTGAAGTACTGCCTAAACTGACACTCGCTGAAATCGCCCAGATCCTTGCTGGCGCACGAGCGATGGTTTCCGTCGATACGGGGCTGAGCCATCTGACAGCGGCGCTTGATCGGCCCAATATCACATTATTTGGGCCGACAGATCCGGGGTTGATCGGTGGATATGGTAAAGAGCAACATTCCCTGAAATCGGCAGATAATACGATGCAGAGTATTACAGCTTCGGAAGTGATGTTGCTCTTGCGGAAAGTATTAAAAAATCACTTTTCCTAGTTGTAATGTTTCACACCAACGGCTTTTATACTCAAACGTAGGATTACCCAAGGAGTAACGCATGGTTTTGCCACCCTGCTGACACAGTGCTTTTGCTTCTTGGATATTTACCCACATCAAGATACTTCCAACACTGAGATGAGCATATTCTGAATCATAGCCACCATTAATGGCATCAAAAGAGATCCATTTGGGGCTATCTGCCTTCAAGACAAAATCATAAGCACAAGGTTTGCCGTCGATCAGCAGAACATTGCCGAATATATGCTCACGAAGCTCTGTGTATATTTCAACCAGATTCTTTTTTTGTTCCTCTGAATGGATATAATTCCAACGCTTTTGGTACAGGCCGATATAGATATTCACTAATTCTTCAGCACTGAATTCACTTGAAGGACGAATTTCCCCTCCAGCTCGCTTGAATTTATTGATCTCATTACTACGATTGCGGCGTGTTTTGTAAGAAAAACTATCTTTGATGAGACAAATTTTTCGTTTGTTTAATCGAAGACTATAGCTGGCATTGATAAAGTTATTTTTATGTAATGGAGATAATCTTTTTGATTTTACTGGTAAAAATAGCTTAACGTCTGTTGCGATAGGGAAAATAATTTCATCATAGGGTAGTGGATATCTCGTTTGCATACTTTCAGTTAACTTTTTGTTATTGAAAGTAAAACAGGCCCCTTGAATTCCAGTTTCTATTTTTTTGATATAAAAGCAAAATTTTCCATCAAAATGTCTATCCAGAAAAGATATGATGTTGGGGTGTGTTGATGTACATCCTCCAAACAACTCATAGGCTTCTTTATACTGTTCAAAATCGCCGTTTTTCCATCCCGAAAGAAGCACTTTTGCAGCTTCCATAGAAAATATCTCCATAAAGGCATTCTGGTTTTATCTGTAATTAACTAAAAAAATTAGTCGAATTCTCTATTTTACATAAAAAGAATATAATGAAACACAGTTCAATTACAAATTAATAATTATGGTTATTATTTTATTACTAAACATACCATTTTTATAAATTATACAAATGAAAACTAAAATAATTTAACCATATAAATATCAAACTTAGTTTCGAACAATAAATGCAACCCGCTTATATTTTAAGTAAACAAGTACATATTACCTTGAATAACTGATTCGGTGTTTTTCCACCTCGCGTTTTTCGAGAGCGATTATTTAATTTGTGTTAATTCTGTTTGAGCCTTTTTAGGAGCCTTTTTAGGACCCTTATATATACACCATGATTAGCAAATCCTTTAGTTTTGGCATAAGAGCTTAGCTTCCCTTTCGTCAACAAGCCGTTTAATGACGGAGAATGAACTTTCGCTTAAAATGGTTGATTCATACGGTAGTCCGTTATTAAAAGTGAGCGTTTTAACGCTTTGTTTTAACAGATATGAAGTCCTTACTATTGCTTTAGCAACTTCTGATAATGTCTTGTTTTTCAGTTTAATAATGATTGTAAACCGTGTCTTGCGTTCAACCAGTGTCAGCAAGACACTTTTTTATCTTTTCCAATGATCATTTCGCCTTCCCAGTCGCCAATGCGGGTTTTGTATCAACGACTTTCAGACGCTCTTCAATACTGACCCGGTTTTTGATTTTGTCTCGTCGCCATAACTTTTACAATACGGCTTACTGGAAATCCTAAGATGTTGCCATAAATCACTATTATTAAATTTATCTTTATAAATCAGTCGATAAATCGTTTCGTGATGTAAAAAGAACCATTTTTCTCTCTTAAAATAATCAACCACCTGTTCAAAACTTAAATCCTGACAAATAAATTGCTTTATCCAGCTTTTTAACTCAAGAGTGATTTTCACTATCTTCTTGGCAAAATAGCTGCGAGCTAAAACTTTAAACTGAGCTTGCTTAGGGCAATATTCATGAGATTCCCGATTTCTTTGCAATTCTCGGCTAATGGTTGATGGACGTCTATTCAGTGAATCAGCAATAACACATTGTGAAAATTCGGCTTTCTTTTAAGCTATCTGGTATTTTTCTGTTTCGGTCAGTTGTGTATAAGTCATTGTGATTTTCCTTTGGCGAGAGAAATGCCTATTATAGAAAATGACCACCTTTCTGAAAAATTGCACTTATTAGTCGAATCCTCCCACCTTATTTAATTAGATAATAATACTTTACAAAAACAAGCCCCTTTATAGGGGAAAAACAAAGAATTCCATCCTAATAAAAAATCAATAAGCTACAGCTTTAATATTTTTTTCTTAAAACTAAACCTTACATTGGGGTCACAAAAATATGAAATCTTTCGAATATTTTTTAGCATATCCTTGAGATAATTTTTTTTATCATTCGATAATAAATGTTCATTTTTTAAAAGATGCTCAACAGCATGAGTAGCAATAAGATTTTTATATTTATCATCAAATTTTTGATTCATATGTAAAATGACTTCAGCCATAACATCTGCTTTTTGAGAAGTAATCTCATTCGATAAACTATTGCTACGTTTTATATAGTTATAAAATATAGAGTTTGTTATAAATATATTTTTACTTCTCACTAAAATATCAGGGAATATTAATGCATCCTCATAACAAGAAACTTCTGGGATTTTCAATTCATTAAATAAATTCTTATTGAAAAATTTACTACATAAATGCGCCTGAAATTTCTTATGAATTAAAAACTCCTTTATAGCTTTATGTAGTGTTAACTTTAATGGTCTTATGAAACTTGATTGAACAATGTTATCAGATTCTTTATGTACGTCATTAATTTTAGAGATCAAAATATCAACTTCATTGTCTACTAGAAAGTCCATTACTTCATGAAGTGGAAATTTAGGAAAAGTATCATCACCATCAATAAACGCTATATACTTTCCATTACTATTATGTAGCGCAAAATTTCGTACCTTTCCAATATTTCCGAACTCAGTTCTAAAATACTTAAAGCTATTTTCCAGTTTTGAAAAATCTATCATAATATCAGATGTCTTATCGACTGATTTATCATCAACCAATATTACTTCGACACTATGTTCAAGGCCAGAATCAATGCATTTTTTTATACTCATCAAACAATTGAATATAAATTCCTCAAAATTATGAGCTGTAACAACGATAGATAATATAGGTGTCATATAATCCTCAACGTATCAAATTAATTTTGATAATTTTAAAAAATTATAATAATGGTTTTATTTTTTTTCTATTGGTTAAATATAAAAACCTAGCATAAACTTTCAACAAAATCCCTAGGATATTATTAGTTTTAGCTCGAGAGTAGAGTTTAAACCTCTTTGAAACCAATACATCATTGACATATTTTTTATATTCATTAGTCGATAAGAACATGATTTTTTGAGTTATAGATTTTAAAATCCTATCTAATCTTACTATCTCATCACTTGATAGTTTATTTTCACAGTTAAGTTTCATTATACTAGAAAAATCTACTTTGATGCCCAAAGCTGACATCAGTTTAAATTGAGAAGTGGCTGCATAAAACATTTGTTCATTATAATAATTCACTCTGTTTTCTCCAGGGTGTATTCTATATTTTAATAAAACATCAGGTAAGTTTATAAATCTATAACCTTTATCTATTGATAATAAAAATAAACTTACCCATAAACCATAATCTTGTGCTTTTTTATAATCTTCGGGGTAAGTAATACCAAACTCCAGCAAAATATCTTTCCGTATCATTACAGTAGGATGATAAAATGGGCAATCAAATACTATACGAGATAGTATTTTTTCATGGCTTAAAGGTGGAATTTTATTGTGATGAGATTCTTCATAGATACTCATGGCCGTACCACAAACAATAGTATTCGGGTGACTAACCATGAAATTGTATTGTTTTTCTAATCTATCTGGAAATGAATAGTCATCAGCATCCATTCTGGCTATAAACTCTCCTCTGGATGCAGATATCGCTATATTCAAAGACTTAGCAAGTCCCATGTTACTAACATTATTGATTATTTGTATTCTATCATCCTTTTCCTGGAACTCTAATAGAATCTGAGCTGTTGTATCAGTTGAAGCATCATTAACTATGATAAACTCATAGTTATTAAGAGATTGATTTATAATTGAATCTATTGCTTCAGATAAAAATTTTTCTCCGTTAAAAACGGACATTATCACAGATATTTTTGGTTCTTTCTGGTGGTTCATAGTCTCAATTTTTTCTTAATTCAAAATAAATAAAAGTTAATCATATGAAAATTAAATTTTATTATTCAAATCCAACTTAATAAGATTGCCAATGGTTTCATCAACATTATTATACTTCTCATTATTTAATTCTTTATCCATTCCGGCAGAATGAATAAAAGTTAACTCACCGAATTTTATTACCCCATCATTCAAATATAAATCCACCCTTACAAAAGGAAATGGTTGAGATAACTTTTCAGCATAGTAGAATAATTTTTCGAAATTTTGGGGTTTTTCTAGTTTATCAAGATCAGCATCAAAACAATCAATGCCATAAGGTAAAACATTCCAACTTTTATCCATAAAATAAAATTTTGGCTTATCTGACTCCCTCTCAGTACAAACCATAGCAAATTCTGGACGACCATGAAAACAAAATATTTTATAGTCGTAAGGTAATGCACCATTTGTTGTTTCAATAAACTTTTCACATACTATTTTTTTTGGTATATTTTTATATACCAACTCTACAGCCTTACGCCAATAATCTTCTTTCATCCAAAAATTTAATTTATTAACTGTATCATTGATATTGAGGTATTTTTTATTTTTACATATTACATTATAACCTGCACCATGATTACACTTCATGACAAATTTATCAGGAAGCGAATTCCAATCAATATCACTAGCTTTATCCCAGCATCCATACATTGGTATTAATATTTCTTGGCATCCTTTATCTGACACATAATCTCTGGCAGCAAATTTATCAGCACACTGAGTAACCAGCTCGCTATCCTTATATGTATTTAATTTCAGCCACTGTAATTTCTCGTTAAATGAGCTCGGTGTTTCAAAATTAAGATTCTTATTTAATCTTTCTTTATAAATTGACTTTGTCACAAACTCAGGGAATAAATCACATGCATGATAAAATATTTTATTTCTTAAGATTTTAAGATATTTATTCATATAATATTCTTCTTAACAAAAACTGCGGGCAGGCATAAGATGAAGGCAAAATTATAACATAGAAAAATATTTTTTTAAAAGGTGGATTCGACTAATAAGTGCAATTTCTCAGAAGATCGATCAGTTGCTATAGTAGGCATCTTTCCCGCCACAGGAAAATGCACTATGGCCTATATACAATTGGCCAAAATAGAAAGATACCAGATTTCCAGTTTAAAAAGTAGGCAGCTCACAGATTTTCATTGCAACATCACTCAATCAAAGCCCATCCACCACCAGTCAGGAACTGAAATGATAAGTAAAAGGTTAGAGACAGAGATTTATTTTGCTCACCCTTATTCTCCTTGGGAAAGAGATATCGACGAGAATACCAATGGATTAATCAGACATTATTCTCCAAAGGAGACTGATTTTAATGAAGTGACTGATCGAGAAATAAATTTTGTTGTACATCATTTAAATAATCAGCCCAGAAAAACGCAGCACGGACAAACACCGAATTAATTGTTTATGGGATGAAAGTATGTTCACTTCCAGATTAGCAATGTTGCACTTAATAGTTGAATCCACCGGTAACTTAAAAAATAATATCGCGTTCAATAAATAATATTATAGTTTACATCTCAACCTATAATATTCTGACAACGTCATTCCTTGGACCAACGGCTTTAAAAATTTAAACAATCCTTCCAAATCTTGATAAAGTAATTCAATCTGTTCTTCATCTTTAAATGTTGGACTCCCTCCTGGCATAAATTCGGAAGAATGCAGCATAAACTCGACATAATCACTACCCGATGCCAAAGTTTGCTGAACAACCGCTTTCATCTGCTCCAGATTCCCACCTTTCGGACGCAACCAATTAACCGATGGCGAACGTTGTTTTCCTCTCAATCGATCATATTTCTGCTTAATGAAGTTCATGGCCGGAGAATGTTTATACTGAATACTCATCGGAACTTGCAGTAACGAAGAATTCCCTTCTTTGGAAATATCCTGCAAATCCATAAAATAGGCATGAGCTGGGAAATAGCTATAATCTGTTCCACCGTTTCCATTAGGGTTTCCCTTAGTAAAGCTCCAATTAACTTTAGGGGTAACAGAACAATCTACTTGATAACCATACTCAACCAATAATTGCGCGTAATACTCATTAAATGCCCAACGACCTGCGCGATGACTCAACATCTTCGTCTGGAGTTTTTCTTCCAGAAGATTGGTCATAAAATCGATCTTTGCTTTAATTTGATCTTCCGGATATTCAATCAGATAAGGTTTATGATGCATATCGTCATCAGTCAGGGAAACTATAGGAGGATTGTTCCATGCATGCAAATGCATCCCTATTTCCCCGGTATTTCTGGCGATCACATCTTTGGCAAATTCGATATAGCTATCATCCATTGCCATTTCATAGTTAGTTAGCCAGACTGGTTTGAAACCAAAGCGCTCACATAGGCTTTGAAACCGCGGTAAGTATTGCGTATTCTCAGTGGAAATCTGATCACTGCGTTGCCAAAGGTTATCACCTTCAGTATCAATTGTGATAATAAATGCTGGTTGTGCCATGAAATACATACCTAAAATAAAATTCAATAAAATACAGAGTAATGTTACTTATGGATGTGTTAGTAAAGAAATTGTCTACAGTAACGAAAATGTCACTATACTATCCTATGATTGTAAATATTACGTCCAAAGACCATGGGAAATTTATGATCCTATCAAAGCTAAATACTTTCCAAGCACACTATCTAAGTCAAATTTTTTATACATATTTTCCGTAATGAATGGCGGATTTTGATAAACCAATCGCATTTTTTCTGCTAATGCTTCAGCAGTCAGCTCAGACTTATATTGTTCCAATTCACCCATCATAATTTCGCTGACCCCACCAGGGCAATTCGTACTAACAATAGGTGTATGACAAATCAGGGCCTCAATCAAAACATTGCCTAATCCTTCGCTATCGGAACTTAATACTACAGCTTTGGCCCCTCGTATTATCGGTAATGGATTCGCTAAAAAACCAATCAGAAAAACTTTAGACTGTAATCTAAGATCCTCAATCTTTTGTTTAATAGAATGAGTCATATCATCATTCCCTTGACCCGCAATTAACAAATTACAAGGAAGATTGGCTTTAGCAAAAGCCTCCAGCAAGCGATCATGACGTTTGACGTTATGAAAACGCCCAATATGAAGAAAATAATTTTCACCGGAATAAGGATTCTTTTCCAAAGAGCGAGTTTTAATTTCAGCAATATTGAATGGATTATAAATCGTGACCATTTTTTTAGGGGCCAACGATAATTGTTCTTTTAAATCCAAGCCAACGGCATCAGAAACACAGATCAAATTACGATTTTGATAAACGCGCTGAATTTTCCATTTTTTAATCCAACGTGCCAATCCTGTTTTATTTTCAAGATACGATTTTGAAAATACGCCATGAATACAAAACCATACATTTAAATCTGCCAATATCTTGGACTTCGCAACAATACGATCTGTTTTGTGTAAGTTAGATATCACTAACACTGGTATGCCTTTTTGAAGAAAGACTTTCTCAAGAATCTTATCCATAGATTTAGCCCTGCGGATAATTTCAGTCTGTCTTCTAAGAGGTCCATTATATTTATCAGCATTAATGATTAAATCTACACGGTCAGGGATAGGATATTCACATTCTTCAGATAGAGATAACAAAGTAATAGCAAAACCTTTTTGTCGCAAACCATCACATAAACGAATTGTGACATTCTCCGCGCCGCCACCCGGTAACCCATCAATGATAAATAGAATATGTCCTTTCATAAGGAAAGCACCTTGCTATACAATTCCATGAGCTGCTGGGACAAATAAGCGGGTGTATGATTCACTATCTTCTCTTTTGCTAACATCGACATCCTGCTGGTTAAATGATCTACTGGCACGAAAGAGATAGCTTCCGCTAAAGTTGAAATATCCAGAGCATCACACACAAATCCATTTTCTCCTGAAACAATGAATTCAGCGCCTCCACAGGTGTTACTTGTTATGACAGGTAAGCCACAGGCCATTGCTTCCAGGATAACATTAGGGAAAGGATCATATAGTGTTGGTAATAATAATCCATCAACCATTTGATAAAAAGGCAATGTCTTTTTTTGTACTCCCAAAAATCGAATTCGTTCATGGCAACCAAGGGAATTAGCTAACTGCTTATATCTATTTTCTTCCTTATCCTGGCCAATCACAATTAGATACGCATCCGTCTTGCTGATGGCTGTTATTGCCGCCTTTAGCCCTTTTCTTTCAAAACCTGAACCAACATACACAAAACATTTTGCTTGTGCAGGAAGGGCATATTTCTGTCGTAATGTGAGACGCTCTGTCTCCCCAACAGGAAAAAATTGTGACTGGTCAATAGCATTATAGATTACGGAAATTTTTTCATCAGATAGGTCAAAATCCTCCATCACCTCACGTTTTACCATCTGAGAATTGCAGATGACCTTTTTTAATGCAGGTGAGAAATACATTCTTTTCTCGGCATCCATGACATAACGATGATAACGACTGGCAAAAAGCAATTTGCTTTTCCATGATGGCAATATTCGTGCCCGTTGCTGTAACCAGCGTTGATGTACTCCATCTCCCGCCCGATACACATCACATCCGGAAATTCGTTCATGGCTCTGAACAATATCGAATTTTTCCTTTTGCCAAATGGCCCTGGCAGCATCAGCAAAGCCTTTCTCACGGCTAATTCGTCCCCATTTAAATGAATTTGCCAAGTGTACATGCCAATCAGGATTTAGGTTCCCTTGCCAAGAACGAGTAATGACATTCAAATCCAAATTGCCGTTCCCTAGTGCCTCAAGTGCCCTAGAAATAAAACGTTCAGCGCCTCCATCAGGACGATATTTTTGCCGGACAATGGCTAGGCGCATAGGTTTCATAATAAATGTCTCCGGGCAGCAGCAATAACGACGTCAGTCGGGATAAGATCCAAATAACGAACATCTGTTTTAGTATCAATATCATCAGGATCTGGTAATTTACCGTAATTTCCCGCCCAAATCACTTCCCCATTAACATCCCATGGACGCCAAAAAACTAATTTAGATGGCCCGAATAATGCTATGCAAGGTGTTTTCAAGGCAGCAGCCATATGCATGGGTACAGAATCGACTCCTATGAATAATTTGGCATGAGAAATCAGCGCCCCTAGTTGAGGTAATGTAATCTGACCTGCTAAAGAGACAATACGTCCCTGATTACAAGTAGATAATATTTTCTCAACCATCTCTTTTTCCCGCGCATCCGTTCCTGATGTCACAACAATTGCGTGTCCATCTGCTTGTAAGACATTAATCGTTTCACTTACTTTCTCATCATTCCAGCATTTGAAAAACCAGCGTGATGCGGGATGAATAACGATATACTTGTCATTAACTCCACCAATGTGCAGAAGATTTGATACTTTTTTCCAATCATCTTCACTATAACTCATTGTTACATCGAAATTGATATTGGAAAGATTAAGAGGTTTTAGTGCTGATAGATTTTGCTCAACGACATGTAGAGATTCTTCACCTTCAGTAGAAACCAAATGGCTAAAGCAAACTTTCCATAATAAGTTTTGCCGCTTGGGAAAATTAAAAGCAATACGAGTTGAAGCACCAGAAATCTTAGACACCAGAGCGCTGTACCACTGATCGGCAAGGTTAATGATGAGATCATATTTTCGCTTTTTCAATTGAGTCAATAAAAGCCAGTGATGGATAATATAGGCTTTTGTACCTTCCTTTTTCCACTGCCTGTCTACGGAAAAAATATGGGATACTTGAGCAAAATTCATCAGCATCGGCTCTGTTTCTTTGTACAGTAAGACATCAATTTCAGCGCTCGGAAAGTTTTCTTTCAACGTATTCACAACTGGAGTGATCAGCAATGTATCACCATGATGCCTTAATTTTATGATCAAAATCTTTTCAAATTGGGGGAATCTTTTACCCATTATGTTTCCAGTGTGCGCAATTGAAGCAGAAGTCTTATCAAATTATATCCTAAAGACAACAGCCTCTCTTTCTATCTTTAGATATCAAGTATATTCACCTGACGAGCAGTTGTTATCTTTTCCCATATGGGAATAGTTGAACAACATAGCCGCATTTTACACACTTTCTTCAAGTCAATGTGATACTATAGCCTCAGTCTATGTCAGTGAATTTGATAGAATGTTGCTTCGCTTATATCAGGTACTTCTCTACCTTATCCAACCAATTATCTGGTTACGCTTGCTGTTGCGCAGCCGTAAATCACCTGCGTACCGAAAACGCTGGGGGGAACGTTATGGTTTCTGTGCCAAAAAAGTTACCCCCGGTGGGATTTTGCTGCATTCCGTTTCTGTCGGAGAGACATTGGCTGCCATTCCGTTAGTGCGGATTTTGCGGCATCACTATCCTTTTTTGCCCATAACGATAACAACCATGACACCGACGGGTTCTGAAAGGGTTCTGTCTGCACTGGGCTCAGATGTTAATCATGTATATCTTCCTTACGATTTGCCCGGTTCAATGAGCCGCTTTCTTGATAACGTTAATCCAAAGCTAGTGATCATTATGGAAACCGAATTGTGGCCAAATCTGATCACTCAGTTGCACCAACGCGAAATACCATTGGTTATCGCCAACGCAAGGTTATCAGCCCGTTCTGCCGCCGGGTATCAAAAAATTAGCAGCTTCATTAAGACCATTTTAAATAAGATCACACTGATTGCTGCGCAAAATCAGGAAGATGGAGACCGTTTTATCGAATTAGGATTAAGGCGTTCCCAGCTCTCAGTGACCGGCAGCCTTAAGTTCGATATTTCTGTAACGCCGGAATTGGCTGCCAAAGCCATCACACTACGTCGCCAATGGGCTCCGCACCGCCCTGTATGGATTGCAACCAGCACCCATGACGGGGAAGAAAGCATCATTCTGGATGCACATTGCAAGCTACTCAAACAATTTCCCGATCTCTTGTTAATTTTAGTACCTCGCCATCCTGAGCGTTTCGGTAAAGCTGCTGAACTGACACAAAAAGCCGGGCTGAACGCGATATTGCGGAGTGCTGACACAATCCCGGGTACCAATGTGCAGGTAGTCATTGGAGATACCATGGGCGAATTAATGCTTTTGTACGGAATCGCTGATTTGGCTTTTGTCGGGGGAAGCCTGACAGAGCGCGGTGGACATAATCCTCTGGAAGCAGCAGCACATGCCATTCCCGTTATTATGGGTCCGCATACATTCAATTTTAAAGATATCTGTGCCAAGCTGGATAAAGCTGACGGGCTGATTACTGTCACAGATAGCCAATCATTAAGTTCAGCCATCAACAGCCTGCTGACAGATGAAGATTACCGACTCTATTACGGCCGTCATGCCGCAGAAGTCCTGCACGAAAACCAAGGCGCACTTCAGCGCTTGCTAAAATTACTGGAACCTTATCTCCCGCCAAGGAGCCATTGATGAGTACGCAAAAACGTCTGTCCGTTGTCATGATTGTTAAAAATGCAGCCGATTTGATTGAAGATTGCCTGCTTTCCGTAAATTGGGCAGATGAAATCATCGTGTTAGATTCCGGCAGCACCGATGAAACCTGCCAGATAGCCAGTGAAATGGGCGCAAAAGTCTACACGAATACCCAATGGCCTGGTTTTGGCCGCCAGCGGCAGCTCGCTCAATCCTATGCCAGCGGCGATTACATTTTTATGATTGATGCTGACGAACGCGTGACTCCAGAATTAAAAGCATCGATTGAACAAGTCTTAGCCAATCCTGATGACAAGAAAGTCTATCGTTGTTCACGCCTGAATCTCTTTATGGGGCGGTTCATGAAACACAGCGGCTGGTATCCCGATAAAGTCCTTCGTCTCTATTGTCGTGAGCGTTATCAATACAACGACAATCAGGTTCATGAATCCCTTGATACTCAAGGTGCGCCCATCGTGACACTAAAAGGCGACTTACGTCATTTAACCTGCCGCAATCTGATGGAATTCCAGCAAAAACAATTGAATTATGCGAGGGATTGGGCAAAACATCGCTACGAACAAGGTAAAAGGACTCATTATTTTTCTATCCTCAGCCATACGTTAGGCGCATTTTTCAAAACCTGGCTATTAAGGGCGGGCTTTCTTGATGGTAAGCAAGGGTTAGTGTTAGCTATGGTGAATGCTCAATATACATTCAATAAATATGCTGCGCTTTGGGAATTGACTCAAACAAAGAGTAAAAGATGATGAAAAGAAAAGCGATTTATCCCGGTACCTTTGACCCCATCACTTACGGTCACCTTGATATCGTTACTCGTGCAGCCAATATGTTCGATCATGTTCTACTGGCTGTCGCCAATAGTGACAGAAAAAATCCGATGTTCAGTTTGGAAGAACGCGTTGCTTTGGCAAAAGAGGCCACTGCCCATCTGGAGAATGTCGATGTGGTTGGATTTTGTGAATTAATGGTCAACTTTGCCAAAAAACAACAAGCTACCATCTTAATTCGCGGGGTACGTTCTGTTTCCGATTTTGAATATGAGTGGCAACTTGCCAATATGAACCGACATTTTATGCCGGAGCTGGAAAGTGTCTTTTTACTGCCTTCTCAAGATCTATCCTTCATATCCTCATCCTTAATCAAGGATGTTGCACGCCATGATGGTGATATTTCATCATTCCTGTCTGAGCCAGTTGCTCAGGCAATGCGACAGAAATTAGATAAGTAATATCATTATGCCGGGGGCATCTTTCTTAGCCCCCAAGCCACTTTAATGCTGGCATTGGCGACAAAAAAACGTACTGCGCTGCCCCAATTTTACACTTTCAATTTTCTCACCACTTTCTCCGCCACATCGCGGGCAAAGTTCACCTTTCTTGCCGTAAACAAACAATTCCTGAGCAAAATATCCCGGTTTACCATCAGATTGCAGAAAATCTTTCAACGTCGTTCCGCCTTGCTCTATCGAACGTTGCAAGATCTGTTTAATGATATCGACCAATAAATAGGCCTCCTGCTGCGTCAGTGAATTTACGGGACGTTCAGGCAAGATACGCGCAACGAACAACGCTTCATTGGCATAAATATTTCCAACACCAACAACAACTTTGTTATCCATTAGCCAGGGTTTGATAGCTGTCTTTTTGTGACGGGAAAGGGAATAAAGGTATTCACCATCAAACAAATCAGAAAGAGGTTCAGGGCCTAAATGAGCCAGTACAGAACACTCATTTAGATTGTCACTCCACAACCATGCACCAAAACGCCGGGGATCGGTATAACGGAGAATTTTGCCATCAGCCATAATCAAATCGACATGATCATGCTTTTCCGGCGGAAGTTCATCTAACAAAATACGTAAACTGCCCGACATACCCAGATGAATAATAATCCAGCCTTCAGGCAGCTCAAGCAATAAGTACTTTGCCCGACGCTGAACACTGAGCACGGGCGTATCTGAAAGTTTCATGATTTGCTCGGCAACAGGCCAACGCAAACGCGAGTTTCTGACCTCGGCATATTGGATTACATTACCAACCAAGTGAGGTTCAATCCCCCTACGGCTGGTTTCCACCTCTGGTAGCTCCGGCATACCGACTCCTTGAATAAATTGTCTACGACATCACATCTCAGCAGATTACAATACCGTTTTCATGTATTATTTGCAGCCAAATTTGGTTGGGATACAGATGTAAACTCTCACTGAAATAACTTTTCCGCAATCACTTTAGTAATCAACTTCGCCCGTTGATCCCAGTTAAAACGCTCCGCAACCAGTCGTTGCGAATGCTCAATTTTTGCTTTCATTTCAGTGGGATTATTAATCAGCCATTGGATTTGTTCTGCAAAACTTTCTGCATTCTCACTATCAGCAAAATTCACTGCTTTTTCATCGACAGCATCACGAATAGAAGGGAAGTCAGAAATAACCACTGGCTTCCCCATGGACATATATTCAAAAAGTTTGAGAGGGGAGGTGTAACGACTGCCGATACTGGTTTTCGTTAGTGGTAGAACACAAATGTCATTATCAGCGATAACCTGAAAGCGTTTCTTAGGTTGAACAAAACCAAGGAAATTAACCTTATCATTTACGCCAATCTGTTTGGCAATTTGTCGTAATCGTTCAATTTGCTCAGAAGTCCCACCAGCAATATTCAACACAACATTATCAAGATAAGACATCGCCTTCATTACGGTAGGAACCCCCTTCCAGCGATGTAAACTGCCTAAATAAAGCACCTGAGTTGGAATCCCTGTTTTATTATGTTCTCTGTCAGAAAGCATCTGTTTAGTAGATTCAACCGCCAGCATATCAACGCCATCAGGTGCCACAACAATAGGCGTGTTGACACCATACTGCTTGTAAATATCTTCACGCAATAGTGAGGTCAGAGCAAAAACAGCCGTAGAGCATTCATAAACCTGCTGTTCAATTTTTCTCAGTTTCTGATATTTACGCTGGTTTCTACGGCTGACCAGATCATGGGACTCTTTGAATGATTGCGCAAATACTTCGTGGCTTTCAAAAAAATGAGGAATACTCGGGTGATTACACAACAGGTAATTCGCCATCTTTATATTGCGGGTAAAAACAGCATCAACCTGATTTTCTTTGAGCCAGCGAGAAACCTGAATATAAAACAGTTTCTGAGTATTCAAAGGGAAATACCATTTTCTGCGTATATTATGTAAGGCAATTAGCTCTGATGCAGGTGGTAATGATCGCCCAAGAATCTCCTCAACCTGACTTTGGCCTTTTGGGGTAATCAAGCAAATATTATGGCCCTGACGGGTAAAAGCATCTACATTCTGCAAAATTTGCAGTGATGCAACCCGATAATCCGGGACAGGGTAAGGATCAATATACGCAATTTTCATTATTTTTTGATAGCGTTTAATAAGCGATTCGCTGAATGTTCCCAAGTATACATCGTTTCAATCCTCTGACGGGCATATTTGCCCATCTCTTGTCCTCTATCCGGTAGAGACAAGAGATGATTAACCGCATCGGCAATAGCCGAGGCATCGCCAGGGGTTACCAGAATACCAGCTTGATTCTCATTACCAACTACCTCAGGTATTCCTCCAATATAACTGGCAATCACAGGACGCCCACATGCCATCGCTTCAGCAATAGTGATACCAAATGCCTCATCGCCAATGCTGGGGAAAATACCCGCGTTCCCCGCAGCGTAAAATTCAGGTAATTGATCATGGCCAACAGGTGGATGAAAAATGACAGATTCTTCCAATTGCAATGCAGAAGCTCGTTTTTCCAGTAGTTTCAAATCGTCACCTGCACCAATAATCAATAACTTTACATCCTTATCCCGCAGTAAAGCCATTGCATCAATGGCTACTTTCATTCCTTTCCAGCCCACCAACCTGCCAGCAAATGTTAACAGGAATGTCTCTTCACTGATGCCTAATCGAGTTCGAACTCCAGAGTCAGCAGGTTTAAATTTATCGATATCCACGCCGTTATAAATGACGCTTGGAAATTGCTTAAAGTGATGCTGGATTTGCCAGGCATTGAAATGACTACAGGCAACCCATGCAGATATTTTCTTACCTAATAGCCTATCCCCTTTAAAAAAACTGGTTCCACCACTCATATAGCAAAATTTAGTGCAGGATGTTTCAGGCATCATTCTCGGCCAGAAGAAATCAAAGGGTTTAGTCAAAATCACCCAATCAAAATTCTCGGCAATAACGGTTTCGCGGGCATGGCGGGCAAAAGAATAGCGCTCAACAATGCGTTGAAAACGACGCCCAATATTAAGCACCCGTTCTCTGGGAACAAACGGGAAAGTATGAACACGGATATCTCGTCCGCCTAATGCCGGGCGAACATCACCCGTACCACCAAAAATATGGATTTCATGCCCAGCATCCGTCAGAGCCTTAGCCAACTCCCAAACTGCAGTTTGAATGCCACCATACGACATGGTAACAGTCACATCGATAAATCCTATTTTCATTTTATTCATTATCCTTTCATTCGCTTTCCAGCAAGTTCTGAACAGAATACCAAACTTGATCCACCGATATTGCTGACATTGTATCTTTCCGGGTTGCCTGATTGTAATCTGCCGGATGTTCAATTACTGCCAATTTGGAGTGGTGCTGAGGAGCGAGAAAACGGCCGGGATGGAAACTATGATACAGGGCAACCATGGGTATCCCCAATGCTCCCGCCAGATGAGTCGTTCCAGTATCAACACCAACGTATAAATTAAGTTGGCTCATTATTGCCGCGTTCTGACGCATTGTCGTTTTGCCCGCCAACGATGAACATCTGCTTGTTCCCAGTTTTTCAGCGAGCGTTCGCGCACTCTCTTCACCATCTTTACTGCCCAACAGTAAAATATGCGCATGTGGATAATCGCGATAAATACGTTGGGCCAATTCGTAAAAGTGTTCTACAGGCCAATCACGATAGGCTTTTGCCGGAAAACTCTGTAGCTGAAAACCAATTTTCAATTGCTGTTTTAATCCCTGCCTCCGAAGAAAATCTCTGGCATATTCCTCTTCACTCAGGCTCATACAATACTGCAAACGCCAATCAGTTACCTCAACCCCAAGAGCATTAATCAATAAAGCTCGTTCTTGCTGCGCTGGCATAAGTTCCTGCGGTTTCGCCACAGTGTACTCATTGGGTTTTGCATCAGAGATAGGCGAAAAATACACCGTTAATTTTGCTTGACGTCTGGCGTATTGTAACAATGGCTTATCATTGCTATATACCAAGGCCAAATCATAATTCCGACGAGAAAACCATCCGCTCCACTTGGCCTTTCCTTTCGAAAAAGCCTTTAATTCGTTTATTTCCGGTATATTTTCAAGGATTTCTTTTGTTTTTTTATGCGCAAATATATCAATGTTTGCTTTCGGCCACTTCGCTTTCAATGCACGAATGACGGGCGTCACCAGTAAGGTATCACCAAAACGGGCAATATTTATAATTAAAATATTTTGGGGTTGCATAATAATGAACATTAAGTTGTTAATTCAAGCATTAGCCTGAAAGCGCTATATAACAAAGACTGAATAACGAAGCACTATACAACAAAGCGTTTGGGTGTTCTATTTAACGATAAATAAACGTGATAGCCATATGAAATTAAATTGAATATGTTTCATATGGTTAAAAAAATATCGAGTACGTAACCCAAAGTGTTAAATAACACAATATAAACAAAATATCATCGCTTACTATCCATACTACGATAAAAAATAGACTCCATTTTTTCTAACATATTATCCATACCAAATAAGTCAGTGGCCCGCTTTAATGACGCATTCCCCATTTGTAAACGCAGCTCTTCATCACTGATTAACAAATCCAATTTTTCTGTTAATTTTTCAACATCTTTGGGTTCGATAACAAATCCTGTGTCTCCATCAATCACTGCCTCTGCAATCGCTCCCACTGATGTAGATACGACAGGCAATCCACATGCCATCGCCTGCATTATGCCTTGTGGCACACCTTCATTGCCGAAAGAAGGCAAAGCGAATATATCCATCGCATTCAAACAATCAGGAACATCCTGTCGGTTGCCAAGGAAAATAACACTCTCAGTCAAGCCTTCCTGATAAACATAGGGTTCTAAATTCTTTCTCTGAGGGCCATCCCCCACAAACAATAACTGCCAGTCTGGATAGCGTTGGTGCAGGATTTTCCAACTATCAAGTAAATAACGATGTCCTTTCCAAGTTCTCATCGTAGCAACAATACCAAGCGTAGGCTTGTTTTCGATGCCAATACGCTCACGGCTCTGCTGCTTGTTTTCAGGATGAAAGCGCGTCAAATCGATCCCTGTTGGTACAGAAGTCATATGAGAAAATGGATAAGCATTATGAGAATGCAGATATTGACGCAATTTTTCCCCGGTTGTCACAATATGCTGACAAGAGCCCAAATATAACCAACGAGTTGCTATAGATGTTGAAACATGGGTTGAAACATGGCGGGTTCGGACTATCGCAGGCGTATCTTTTAATGTGGCACATGCCGCAGCTACCAGCCAAGAATCCGTGGAACTGTGCGTATTGATTACATCAAATTGACGGCCTTCTGTCTTTAGCCAACGACGCATTACCCGCAAGCAAGAAAGACGTTTTTTTTCAATCGGCAACGCAATGACAGGTACACCATAATGGTGGGCTTCACGGTAAAGGGTTGAAGTTGGACAACAAACAATAACGACATGGTGGCCACGTTGCATCATGCCCTGAGACTCGGTCAGGATACGAATCTCCTGCCCTCCCCAACCACACGATGATTCTGTGTGTAAGATATTCAAGGTCTTTTTAGCCATTTTAGAGTCACGCCTGACGGTTAAGCATTAAAAACGCGTTAGTATAACCGAACAGTGTATGACGTCCACGCATAACCTGATTTCCCTCAGGCTATTGAGGCGCTATCAACAAACAGATATAAAAAAACCCAGCATTATGCTGGGTTTTTTTAATCCACTAAAATTATTTAATTTTAGCTTCTTTGTACATTACATGCTGACGAACAACTGGATCGAATTTTTTCATTTCCAGTTTTTCAGGCATAGTACGCTTGTTCTTCGTAGTGGTATAGAAGTGACCAGTACCAGCAGAAGAAACCAGCTTAATTTTATCGCGAATACCTTTAGCCATTTTTCAGCTCCTTAGTACTTCTCGCCGCGGGCACGCAGTTCAGCAAGAACTGTGTCGATACCCTTTTTGTCAATCACACGCATACCGTTAGCAGATACACGCAGAGTTACAAAGCGTTTCTCAGACTCAACCCAGAAACGGTGAGAGTGCAGGTTAGGCAGAAAACGACGCTTAGTCGCATTTAATGCGTGGGAGCGGTTGTTACCACTCACCGGGCGTTTGCCAGTAACTTGGCAGACTCGGGACATGTCTATTCTCCAAAAATCAAATCAGCTCGAGCTTTGTATTGGGTGTGACCGCCTCGTCAGGCTTAGGAGCCCATCTCAGCACATTTTCGTTACTAAAAAAATGCCTTTACTCTTTACCGTAAAGAACGCACTGAAAAGATTCACATTTTCTCAGCAAAAAACTTACTGAGATAGGCTCTTCTCGTCAAACCCAAGATCCTCAAAGGTGGCGTAGTATACGCCCTCATTCGTTTATGCTCAAGTCCCGAACAACTAAGATCTGATCGTATAGTGAAAAAACCGTATTAAATCCAACCTCTTTCCATAAATGAAACACAATATTGCTTACCAATGACGATATGATCCAAAACCTTAACGCCAACTAAGTCACAAGCCTCAATAATTTTTTCTGTCACCAATTTGTCTGCCAGACTCGGCTCCGGATTGCCGGAAGGATGATTGTGGGCAAGAATGATTGACGCTGCATTAACTTTAACCGCCTGTTTCACAATTTCGCGCGGATGAACTTCAACTTTGTTTATCGTTCCTTTAAACATTTCGTCATGGCAGATGACTTTATTCTGATTCGTCAAAAACAGCACTACAAATACTTCCCGATCTTGCCAGGATAACAAGTCCTGCAAATAATTCTGAGTCATCGTAGGGCTACTCATAATATCTTCATGCACAAACTGGCTGGAGAAAAAACGTTTTGCCAGTTCAGATACCGCCTGCAATTGGACATATTTACACGCTCCCATGCCCTTATGTGAACAAAAGTCGGCATAATCAGCAGATAGCAGGTGGTAAAGCGAGCCGAATGATTTCAAAAGATAATCCGCCATTTGCACAACAGGAACACCTCTGGCGCCTGTACGCAAAAAGATAGCCAGCAGCTCAGCATCCGTTAGAGAAACCGCACCATAAGCCAGCAACTTTTCCCGGGGAGCAAGATTTGAATGCAATTCATCACTTTTCTCCATCACCGTGATATCCATATACCCCTCCCCTCAATAATCCATCCAATATTCACGTACTCACATTCACGTATTCACTATCCCATGATGGAAAAATCATCGCCAGCCTCATTTTCATGGCTTGCGCAACGCTTCGCAAACTTGTCATTTTCGAGTAGCTAAATAGGCCAGGTTCTCAACTCAATATTTTCTTATGGTAGAATCTTAAGGAATTGCAACTGACATCTGGACAATCAAAATGACAGGATTTTCCGGCACACAACTTTCTGGGAATCAGCTTTCTGGTAAACAAATCGTTCTCGGTATCAGCGGAGGCATCGCCGCTTACAAAACAGCCGAACTGGTACGCCGTTTACGTGATCGCGGGGCGCAGGTACGTGTCGTTATGACTCCCGCCGCAGAAGCTTTTATTACTCCGCTCACATTACAGGCTGTTTCAGGTCATCCCGTCTCCGATGATCTTCTAGACCCAGCCGCCGAAGCCGCAATGGGGCATATTGAACTGGCAAAGTGGGCTGATTTAATTATTCTCGCTCCGGCTACAGCGGATCTGCTCGCCCGTCTGGCCGCAGGGATGGCAAATGACTTAGTTACCACTCTCTGTCTGGCCTCCGCAGCCCCTATTGCTGTCGCCCCTGCAATGAACCAGCAGATGTATCGAGCGCAGGCAACCCAACATAATCTGAACGTGCTTAAAGAGCGTAATGTATTAATTTGGGGTCCGGATGAAGGCAGTCAGGCATGTGGTGATGTTGGGCCAGGAAGAATGCTGGACCCCATGGCGATTGTCGAACTCGCAACGCAACATTTCAACACTAATCAAGTTTTCAACACTAATCAAGTGAACACCCAGCAGGATTTTTCTGGCTTGCGCATAACGATTACCGCTGGGCCAACCCGTGAAGCCTTAGACCCCGTTCGTTTTATCAGCAATCACAGCTCAGGGAAAATGGGCTTTTCCATCGCACAAGCGGCGGCAGAACGTGGCGCAGAAGTCACATTGATTACCGGCCCGGTTAATTTACCGACACCATCAGGCGTCAAACGCATTGATGTAACCAGTGCACTGGAAATGCATGAACAGGTTCAGGCGACAGCAGCTTCACAGAATATTTTCATTGGCTGCGCAGCCGTATCTGACTACCGTTTCAAGCAAATAGCGACCGAAAAAATCAAAAAACAGGGTGATGAAGTCACATTTACACTCGTCAAAAATCCAGACATTGTAGCGGGCGTTGCCGCAATGGAAAAAAATCGTCCATTTGTCGTTGGATTTGCAGCCGAAACCCAGAATGTGGAAGAATACGCCCGCGGAAAACTCAAGCAAAAGCATCTTGACTTGATTTGCGCGAACGATGTATCCCTGACCGGACACGGTTTCAACAGTGATACCAATGCACTACATCTATTCTGGCATGATGGTAGCGTTCATTTACCCCACAGTGGTAAATTACAACTCAGCCACCGCTTATTAGACGAGATATTCAAATTCTATGATGAAAAAAATCGACGTTAAAATCCTTGATTCCCGCATCGGGCAAGATTTTCCTTTACCGACTTATGCTACACCTGGCTCTGCGGGTTTAGATTTACGTGCTTGTCTGGATAACGCAGTGGAACTGGCTCCCGGCCAGACTGAACTTCTGCCAACCGGAATCGCTATCCATATCGCAGATGAACAATTAGCTGCGGTTATTCTTCCTCGCTCTGGTTTAGGTCACAAACACGGCGTTGTTCTGGGTAATTTGGTCGGTCTTATCGACTCCGATTATCAGGGGCAATTGATGGTTTCAGTCTGGAACCGTGGTGATAAAACATTCACCATCGAACCAGGCGAGCGTATCGCCCAAATGGTTTTCGTACCCGTTGTACAGGCTGAGTTTAATTTGGTTGAAGACTTCGAAACCAGTAAACGCGGTATTGGTGGTTTTGGTCATTCCGGTCGTCAATAACTTTCCATATAGAGCCTGATACCGTCAACCGATTTTCATATTTTTTGCCCACAATGTTTTTCCTGAAGCTGTTTTTGCCAGCAATCACCTCTTTCAGGAATGACATTGTGGCGAGAAATAGCTGGATTTGTTTTTGCTGTTTTAGCAGGGGTCTTATCAGACATGGCAGAAAAAGAACGTACAAAGAAGAAAAACAGACGTGAGGAAATTTTGCAGGCACTGGCGCATATGCTGGAATCCAGTGATGGCAGCCAGCGTATTACTACGGCAAAACTTGCCGCAAGCATTGGTGTTTCTGAAGCAGCACTTTACCGTCATTTTCCCAGCAAAACCCGGATGTTTGACAGCCTGATTGAGTTTATTGAAGACTCCTTAATTTCACGCATCAACCTGATCCTGCAAGATGAAAAAGACACCATTACCCGCATTCGGTTAATCCTAACCCTAATTTTAGGCTTTGCGGAGAAAAACCCTGGCTTAACCCGCATCATGACTGGTCATGCGCTGATGTTCGAACAGGATAGGCTACAAAGCCGCATCAACCAGCTATTTGATCGAATTGAAGCACAGCTTCGTCAGATCTTAAAAGAGAAAAAAATCCGTGATGGTCAGGGGTTCAATTATGATGAGACCATATTGGCATCACAGTTGCTGGCGTTTTGTGAAGGGATGCTCTCCCGTTTTGTCCGCTCTGAATTTCGCTATCGCCCAACAACCGAGTTTGAAATACGCTGGCCATTGATATTGACCCAACTGCAATAGCTTATCACTGTGCCTAATTTCCTATATTCATATAGGAAATGATGATAACGTGCGGTTTTTTCAGTAAGTTGTGTTAACATGTCCAGCTAGTTGAGTTCGCTGTAAAGCCACTCAATGATGGTATCGCAATCAGAACCATATAGTGTGTAATGTGCGGATACCATTTCTACTACTCACCCCGCCCACCCTTGGGCGAGGGGATTTTTTTCATCTGGTCTTACTATTTACTATTACCAACGACTAACGCTTACACCGTCAGATACCGTACTCTTTGCGATAAGCTTCCACCGCTTCCAGATGAGATTGCATTTCTGGATTTTCACGCAAATAGCTTACCAAGTCATTCAAAGTAATGATGGAAAAAACCTGGCAATGATAGTCACGCTCAACTTCCTGAATAGCTGAAAGCGTCTCACGCCCACGTTCCTGACGATCCAGACACAAAATCACACCAGACAGTGTTGCACCATGCTGCTTAATAATTTCCATCGATTCACGAATCGCCGTACCTGCCGTAATGACATCATCCACAACGACGACATTGCCTTGCAGTGGGCTGCCAACGAGCGATCCGCCTTCGCCATGATCTTTGGCTTCTTTTCGGTTAAAGCAATAAGGCATATCGATATCATGATGTTGCGCCAATGCCACAGCAGTGGTGGTCGCAATCGGGATGCCTTTATAAGCCGGCCCAAACAGCAAATCACACTTAATTTCGCTATCCAGCAGTGCTGCCGCATAGAAACGACCAATCAACGCCAAATCACGTCCGGTATTAAACAAACCCGCATTGAAAAAATATGGGCTTTTGCGACCTGATTTCAGCGTAAATTCGCCAAATTTCAGCACCTGTTTTTTCAGGGCCAGCTCAATAAATTCGCGCTGATAGGCTTTCATTGGAGTTTCTCCTCTTTGATTTTTTCTCTATTGCAGGCATAAAAAAGGCGACTGTTCAGCCGCCTGATAAATTTATTATTTTAATGGATCTTGTTCCAAGGCTTCCCGCTGCGCTTCAAAAATAGTTGCCAATCCCTCTTTAGCCAGAGAGAGCAGTGAGAGCAGTTCATCATGGCTGAACGGTTCCCCTTCCGCCGTGCCCTGCACTTCAATCATTCTGCCATCATCCATCATGACAATGTTCATATCAGTTTCAGCCGCAGAGTCCTCGACATACTCCAGATCACAACGGCCTTCGTCTTCAACGATACCGACAGACACTGCCGCAACCATCGCTTTCAGTGGGCTTTCTTTCAGCTTGCCATCCGCAACCAGCTTATTCAGGCCATCAACCAATGCCACACAAGCGCCAGAAATAGCAGCGGTACGGGTGCCACCATCTGCCTGAATCACATCACAATCCAACGTAATGGTGAACTCACCCAACTTTTTCAAATCCACCGCAGCACGCAACGAACGTGCAATCAAACGCTGGATTTCCATCGTCCGCCCAGTTTGCTTACCTCTGGCAGCTTCGCGTGCGTTACGGCTATGGGTCGCCCGTGGCAACATGCCGTACTCCGCGGTGATCCAGCCCTGCCCCTGACCTTTCAGGAAGCGTGGAACTCCTTCTTCAACGGAAGCATTACACAACACTTTGGTATCCCCAAATTCCACCAGAACCGAACCTTCTGCATGTTTGGTGTAATGACGGGTCATTTTAATAGGACGCACCTGTCCTGCTGCTCTTCCCGCTGGACGCTTTCCTACTAAGCTCATAGTGTGATCTCCGTTGTTAAAACATTATTGGGGGCGCATTATACGGCCTAAAGCGGCGAATGCCTATCCTGCATCTACATGGAGCGTTATAATCCGCCCATCATTTTACAAATTGGGAACGAATTATGATCCGTAGTATGACCGCTTTTGCACGGCGAGATATCAAGGCAGATTGGGGAAATGCAGCTTGGGAACTGCGCTCTGTCAATCAGCGTTACCTGGAAACCTATATTCGCCTGCCAGAGCAATTCAGAAGCCTTGAACCTGTCATCCGTGAGCGCATTCGTTCCCGTCTGACTCGCGGAAAAGTGGAATGTAACCTGCGTTTTGAACTGGATATCCGTACTCAAAGCTCATTAATTCTGAATGAAAAGCTGGCCAAACAACTGGTTGAAGCGGCAAGTTGGGTTAAACAACAAAGCAGTGAAGGTGAAATTAACCCAGTAGATATCCTGCGCTGGCCGGGAGTGATGTCTGCGGAAGAGCAGGATTTAGATACCATCAGCACACACTTGCTGGCGGAATTAGATCTGGCATTGGATGCGTTTATCCAAAGCCGAGAAACCGAAGGGCAAGCACTTAAGGCACTTATCGAACAGCGTTTGGATGCGGTTACCGTGGAAGTGGTTAAAGTCCGCGAACAAATGCCGGCAATCTTACAATGGCAGCGTGAACGCTTACAGACCAAGCTGGAAGAAGCACAAATTCAGTTAGAGAATAACCGTCTTGAGCAAGAGCTACTTTTGCTGGCACAGCGCATTGATGTAGCGGAAGAATTGGATCGCCTGGATGCCCATGTCAAAGAAACGCGCAATATCCTGAAGAAAAAAGAAGCCGTCGGCCGCCGACTGGATTTTATGATGCAGGAATTTAACCGCGAATCAAATACATTGGCGTCAAAATCAATTAATGCGGATGTGACAAATTCTGCAATTGAATTGAAAGTCCTGATTGAGCAGATGCGCGAGCAGATTCAAAATATTGAATAGCGTTTCTTAGCGACTCACAACATTTCACAAAGCCAGTATGTACATTGTTATATCTGGCTTTTTTACTATCAGGGCATTGCAGAAAGAGTCACAGTAGCGCATGATTAGCGTGTACCACCAGTGATCAAAAAACATTTAGTGGTACACGGTCATTTTTTGGTCATGAACCCAATAGTTAGATTAACGCGATGCTCGACTTTAACATCCTATGACGTTGGCTTGTTGAAGCCAGTCGCGTTGACTTTTACCTTGTTTAAAATTGGCAAAAATGCCCAACGTATGAGAAAGCA
>NZ_JBBMXH010000027.1:0-46153 GCF_037996725.1 Xenorhabdus entomophaga | reverse complement strand
AAGCTGCTTTCTCACACGTTGGGTATTTTTGCCAATTTTAAACAAGGTAAAAGGCAACGCGACTGGCTTCAACAAGCCCATGTTATAGGCTGTTAAAGTTGAGCATCACGTGAAACAAATAAGCCCTTATCTTCCCCCATGTTACGGAAAAAGAAGCTAAGGGCCTGAAATAGAAACAGTATACCAATCTTAATTAGCGTTGCATCTCAAACAGAGACATACCTTTTAAGTTGGTAAACGCGATGAAGGAAGCTTGCAGTGCCACCTGTTGTTGTTGGTAATCAGAGATAGTGGCTACCCAATCAGCATCAACTAATTCTCCCTGACGTACTTTATTAGCCATGCTACGTTCACTGCTAAGTGCATCCAACCTATCCATTTCCTGAAGCTGCAAACCCAACACGGCTTGCACGGTATTAATGTTGTTCTGGCTATTGCGAATACCACGGTTCGCCTTATTCATCAATTCCTCGGCTTCTTTTTTCTCGTCCTCACTCGCCGTGCTGTACGAGACCTCTAGTGCCTTAATTGCCATATCAATAGAAGCAAAGATATCTGATTCACTGTTGGTTTTACCATCAGGTTCTTTGATAGGGTTGCTGGGCTGAGATAAGAATACCTGCTGCCCGGTATGGGCGACAATCATCGAGCGGTTATCATCTACTTTCTGGGTCATTTCTTGATAACCACCGACATAGCTCACCTTTCCACTTTCATCTTCCACGAAAGGAGGAACATCCGTTTTATAGCCAGCAAAAATATAACGACCATTGCCATCAGTTTTGTTACTCAAATTCAGCAACTCTTTTTTAAGACCTTTCAACTGCTCTGCATAAGATGCACGATCCTGATCGCTCTGCTTATCTGCCGCTGCCACCCATGTTTCAAAAACACTGTTGGTGACGTTTACAACATTGTCGATAATATTCAACTGTGCAGACATGGTGTTTTTGGCAAAGTTACGGCCTGTAGCAAACTGCTGGTTTTTCGACTCAGATTGAGAAACCATGATGCTCTGCGAAGCCGCCAGAGGATCATCAGACGGATTAATTACCCGGCGACCACTGGACAACTGCTCACCCGATTTCATCCACTTAGATTGAGCACCAAAGATCCCATCTATTTTCTGAGTGTATAATTGATTCGTACTTATACGCACAATATCATTTCCTTTTTATCTTCAACCAGGTAGTGATTAGCGAATACCCAAAATCGCGTCGAACAAAGTATTTGCGGTTTGGATCACGCGAGCATTTGCTAAATAGTATTGTTGTAAACGTTGCAATTCGATGTATTCCTGGTCCATATTGACGCCAGAAATCGATTGGCGATCTGAATTAATTTGCTTAACAATATGTTCCTGCGTTTTTGCGCTGACCTGAGCTTTATTCGCCGCGCTGCCTACTTTACTGACCAGTGAGGCATACCCACCAGCAAGGGAAGCTTTGCCATCAACTAAACGTTTATCCTGCAACTCAAGGAATTTCTTCGCATTGTTGTTATTACTTTGGCCGGAATTTTTGGCATCGGAAGTCGCCAATTGGGCGGCACTTTTCAGATTCACCTCTAAGGAGGTCACAACGTTGCTGACCGTTTTCAGCATATAGTTGTCGTTATTTTCTGCCTTAGCCGAATCAATTTTGACTTTCAGACCGTCGAATTCCAGCGTATCGCCGTTTTTTTTCACAGGGATAATCGCCCTGTCAGAGGCGCGCTGAACTTTCCAGTCTCCCCCTTCAAATTTGAGGGTGTAGTTACTGGCTTTGACCTTGGTGGTATCAGCATATTCCACTGTAATGTCAGCCGAACCTTTATTTTTACTGTTGGCAGTGACTTCAGGCTTAGTGAAGCTAAAGAAATTAACACCTTTCTCGCCTTCCAGATCAAAACCACTGTTTTGTACCTGATTGAATTGATCCGCCATCACCAGAGCTAGTTGGTTCAATTCATTGCGCGTTGAATCCACCACTTCCCTGCGCACTTGTAATACACCGCCCAGTGCACCTTGAGAGATAAAACGTTCATCGATCTCTTTGGTTCCCGCTACGCCATTGTTGTAACCCAGTGTGATGCGGCCGCTGTCAGTGTTGGAAGGAATTGCTTCCAGTTGGTAGGATTTATTGCCCGATACCAGTGTCATACCGCCACCGAATGAGACGTTATAAACTCCGCGATCCTGCTGAACCACATTGACTTCGATCAGTTGGTTTAAGCGGTTAACAGCTTCATCACGCTTATCCAGTAATGCCAGCGGTTCACCCGTGCCTATACCGCGCATACGCGTAATTTCATTGTTCAGCTTGGCAATTTCTTCCGCGTATTTGTTGATATCTTGAACATTTAGTTCAATTTGAGAATTGATACTGCCGTCTATCTGACGCAAATAGTCATCGGCTTCTTTGAATCGATTGACCAAACCTTTTGCTGTTTCCAGCACAGTTGTTCTGGCAGCGCTGTCTTCCGCCCCTCCCTCAACCGCTTTCATATTTTTGAAAACTTCTTCGATTGAGCTGGACAGGCTGGTGTCTTTATCTGCCAACAAGTTGTTGATTTTGTTGATCTGCTCGTTATAAGACTTCAGTGCAGCGTGTTTCGTTTGTGCCTCATTGTGTAGTTTAGTGGTGAAGTCACTGTATTCACGATTGATGGATTTGACAACCACACCATTGCCGACAAAACCCACTGGCGACATGGTTCCATTATTTTGAGTCATTACGGTAGTCTGTTGGCTATAGTCCGTGTTTTTAGCGTTGGAAATGTTATTACTCACTACACTCATTGCCACCTGCGCGGCATTAATACCACTCATGGCAGTATTCATAAGACTATTGGACATGTGTAGATCCTTTTACGTTTTCTTTAATCCTCCATCTATGGGAGGTCATTCACTGTTACAGTTATCGGCACTTCTCACTGTTCCTTGAGCACAAATGCGCTTGATTTTTCTACTATCGTTTAAAACAGACTGTCGAAATCATAGGCATAGGCTTTTGCCATTTGGTTACCGGTATTTTTTAACTGTTGGATCAGTGACACTAATTTTTTCGCATAGCCGGGATCGGTAGCATATCCTGCATCCTGCAAGGAGTACGCGCCCTGTTCTGCCGTCGTGGATTGCGCTACTTTTGCGTAGCGGGGATTTTCCGTCAGCAATTTGACGTAATCCGTTATCGCTTCGACATAAGAGCCATACACACGGAAGCTGTCCTGCATTTTCTTCGGTTCACCATCAATGTATTCCGTCGTCATGATATTAGTGACAGGCCCTTTCCAGTGCTTGCCCGCTTTGATGCCGAACAGGTTATGACTCGGCTTGCCTTCTGCGGTCAGAATTTCTCGTTGCCCCCAACCGGATTCCAGCGCGGCCTGTGCAATAATCAATAAATGAGGAATGCCGCTTTGCCGGCTTGCTAACTGTGCCGGTAAGGAGAGCATGGAAACAAAGCCAGCGCTGTTCATTGGCAATGGCTTCGACTGAACTGAGCCATTAGAGAAGGCCGAAGAGGAATTGTCAGGCATCGCCCGGCGCATAAACTGCTCCAATGCCTGCCTCGGCAATGTGTGCAGGATTTCATTATCCAGCGGCATCGGCGTAGTGCCCGCCAATTCACTGGGCATATTATTCGAGTCAGAGAACTGCTTAACAATCATGTCAGCAAACCCCAATCCCTTCTGGGAAAGGTCCTGAGCAATTTGCTGATCGTACATCGAAGTATAAAAACGGGTCTGGTCGCTGCTCAGAATGCCATCCTGCGGCAACGAGGAACGCATACTTTTCAGCATCATCTGAACGAAAACGCCTTCAAGTTGTTGGGCTACCTGACGTAGCCCTTGTTGTGGTTCCTGTGACAATTTCGCTTTCAGTGAATGCAACGAGTTAACATCGTAAGCAGCATTGGGCATCGTCAGAAAGTCATTCATCAGATAATCTCCAGTTTCGCACGCAGACAGCCTGCGCTCTCCATCGCCTGCAAAATCGACATTAAATCGGTTGGCGTTGCACCCAGCGCATTCAACGCACGTACAACCTGGGTCAGGTTCGCACTGGCATTAACTTTTTGCAGTGCACCACCCTGTTCCTGAATGCCAACGCCCGTATTACGGGTCACGACGGTACTTCCCCCCGCCAATGGCGTATCAGGCTGATTGACCGCTGTTTGACGTTCAACAGTGACAGACAGGCTACCGTGAGCAATCGCACAGCTATCTAATGTCACATTGCGGTTCATGACCACTGAACCGGTGCGGGAGTTGAAAATCACTTTGGCATCGCCATCATTAACACGAATATTTAAGTTCTGAACTTGTGACAGAAATTTAACCTGTTCGCTGTTTTCTATTGGCAGACGCAACTGAACGGTACGGGAATCCAGCGGTGTTGCTGTTCCTGTTCCTTTCAGCCGGTTGATTACATCACTAATTTGTTGAGCCAAACTGAAATCGTCATCATTCAATTGCAGATTCAACGTGCCTTTCTGGCCGAATTGGGTCGGCAATTCCCGCTCAATGACTGCACCATTAGAGATGCGCCCACCTGCAAGCTGATTGATTTTAATGCTGTTACCACCGGCGCTCACCCCCGCGCCCCCCACAAGGATATTTCCCTGAGCCAGCGCGTAGACCTGATTGTCCACCCCTTTTAAGGGTGTCATCAGCAATGTGCCGCCACGTAAGCTCTTGGCATTCCCCAATGAAGACACCACAATGTCAATGTTTTGTCCTGAACGCGCAAAGGGTGGCAGCTTTGCTGTCACCATCACGGCAGCCACATTTTTAAGCTGCATATTAGTACCGGACGGCACAGTAATTCCCAACTGTGACAACATATTGTTCAAGCTTTGGGTCGTGAAAGGCGTCTGCATGGTTTGGTCACCCGTTCCATCCAATCCGACGACCAAACCATAGCCAATCAGTGCGTTATCCCTGACACCTTCAATGGTCGTCAGATCACGAATGCGCTCCGCAAAAGCACTGGCAGACGCAAACGTATTGAACAGTACCAGCAAGAGCGTAAAAAGGCTGGCGACTAATTTTTTCATCCTAACCATCCTCTTTTAAAACGGTGAGATATTTATAAAGAAACGTTGTAACCAGCCCATATGCTGTGCTTCGTTGATATAGCCATCACCCACATACTCAATACGAGCATCTGCAACCTGATTGGAACTCACGGTATTGTTGCCGGTGATAGTGCGTGGATTCACCACGCCAGAGAAGCGAATGAATTCTGTTCCCTGATTGATGGCGATCTGTTTTTCCCCTACGACATGCAGGTTGCCGTTTGCCAGCAGGTTATTCACGGTCACAGTGATCGTGCCCCTGAATGTATTGTTGGCATTTGCCCCACCCTTGCCACCAAACTCGTTGTTACCTTCCATGCCCAAATCGGTTTTTTCACCGCCTAACAATCCCTGTAAGAAACGAGGGGTCAAAGCAGCAACAAAACCCGTTTTACCATTGCGGCTGGCATTGGCTGAGGAGTTTTTGCTCGCACTGACGTTTTCCTGCAGGATAATGGTCAGCGTATCACCGATATTGCGTGGGCGGCGGTCTTCAAACAGGGGTTGATAACCATAATAGATCGGCTGGACCACCTGAAAAATAGAACCATTTGGCGCGGGAGCTGGTGATTCGGTGGGTTTTGCAGTTGTCTGCCCTTTCACCAGCGGCTTGTGCGGTATATAAGCACAACCCCCTAATGTCAGGGTCGTCAGGGTTAATACCGCCACAGATATGCTGATACGCCACTTATTTCCCTGGTTTTTCCGTAAACCGACGGAGTCATAAGCGACATGGTTTTTAGCATGGTTTCCGGAATAGTTCTTGGCAACAGGCATTGTATCCATCTTCTATGCTCTTAAGTTGATCGCAAAAATAGTGGAAGAATACATTCCTCCACTATTAATGATTAGGTTATAACTGAGTCAGTTTTTGCAGCATCTGATCAGACGTTGATACCGCTTTACTGTTGATTTCGTAGGCTCGCTGAACCTGAATCATATTGACCAGCTCTTCCGCCACATTGACGTTAGAGGTTTCAACGTAACCTTGATAGAGCAATCCAGCACCATTGATGCCCGGTGCATTTTCCACGGGAACACCGGAGCTGTTGGTTTCCAGATACAGGTTCTCACCGATGCTTTCCAAACCGCTCTCATTAATGAACGTGGTCAGTGTCAATTGCCCAATCTGCTGCGGTGCATTTTGCCCCTGCACGTTTACGCTGACGATCCCGTCACTGGCAATACTGAGTTTGGTGGCATTGTCCGGAATGATAATTGCAGGTACGACGTGAAAACCACCAGCAGTGACCAACTGACCGTTCTGATCCTTCTGAAATGAACCATCACGGGTATAGCCGGTTGTGCCATCAGGCAACTGGATCTGGAAGAAACCCTGTCCCTTGACGGCTACATCTTTGCTGTTATTGGTCTGCGCCAGATTGCCCTGACTGTGCAAACGTTCCGTTGCCACCGGACGCACACCCGTACCAATCTGCAACCCCGATGGCAGGTTAGTCTGTTCAGACGACATCGCGCCCGGCTGACGTTCAGTTTGATAGAGCAAATCTTCAAATACCGGACGCTGGCGTTTAAAACCATTGGTGCTGACGTTTGCCAGGTTGTTGGCAATGACATCCATATTTGTTTGCTGAGCATCCAGCCCAGTCTTGGCAATCCATAAAGATCGGATCATGAAGTTATCCTCCCCGATTAGCTCATAGCGAGAATCTGATTAGCCCGCTGTGCGTTTTCATCGGAACTGTGTATGACTTTCATCTGCATCTCAAAGCGACGCGCGTTGGCTATCATGTTCACCATGCTTTCCACTGGATTAACATTGCTGCCTTCCAGTACACCCGGCATGATTTTCACTTCTGTGCTGGCCGCCAGTTCATTGCCCTGCTGTTCCTGCGCCTCTGGCGTTAAATGGAACAATCCATCGTCGCCCCGCACCACTTGACTGGCTTCCGGTTTGACGATTTTCAGCTTGCCAATCTGCCCCAACAAGGTTGGCGGATCGCTGGCAATCAAAGCAGAGATGGCACCATCAGCCGCGATGGTCAGTTCAGCCTGTGGCGGAACATCAATCGGCCCGTTTTCGCCCATCAACATGCGCCCCTGCACCATCAGTTGCCCTTCAGGTGAAATTTGGATATTACCGTTGCGGGTATAGGCTTCCGTCCCGTTTTCGAGCTGAACGGCCAGATAACCACCTTGTCCGACAGCCACATCCAACGGGCGGGAGGTATAATTCATGGGTCCCTGACGGCTATCCATGCCGGGGGTAGAAGCAACGGTCAATGTACGCGTTGGCAGGGTTTCACCTTCAATCGGTACAGCACGTAATGCAGCAAGCTGGGCCTTGAAGCCCGGTGTTGACGCATTGGCCAGATTGTTGGCAGTGACAGCCTGATGCTCCAGCGTTTGGCGCGCTGCTCCCATAGCGGTATAAATGACGTGATCCATAAAGCTATCCGCCTGAGCTTATTAACGCATGCTGACCAGTGTTTGCAGAATTTGGTCCTGCGTTTTGATGGTCTGGGCGTTGGATTGATAGTTACGCTGGGCGACGATCATATTGACCAGCTCTTGGCTCATATCTACGTTAGAAGCTTCCAGCGCACCGCTGAGCAGTTTACCGAAGTTGCCTGAACCTGCTAGCCCCACAACCGGGCTACCTGATGCTCCGGATTCTGCCCAGGTATTATCGCCTTGTGCGGTCAGACCTTCAGGGTTGGCAAAGTTTGCCAGTACCACCTGACCCAGTACCTGATTTTTTCCGTTGGAATAAGTACCGGAGATTTTACCGTCATCATCTACACTGTACTTGGTGAAATAACCTGCGGCATAACCATCTTGCTTTGGATTGTTGGTGGAATTTTGTGCAAGACTCTGCTGCTTACTTCCATTTAAATCAATGGTGATGTCTGAAGCGGCAGAACCATTCAGTGCTGGCATGTTAAATGTGAATGGTTTAATATCTGCCACTTGACCATCTTCATCGATCATTTGACCACTCGTATTGAATGATAACTCACCCAATTCTTGAGCTTCAGAACCTACTACAGAAGTATCCTGGGCATGAACTTTCCATTTATTGTTTTCTGTTTTAACAAAAAACACATTGAGATCGTGCTGACTACCCAAGCTATCGAAAACTGGCACGGGCGTACCGAAATTAAACGTATCTTTCTTGCCTGGATTCAGTTTTTCTGTGATGGCTTTCTCCGTTGCGTTCAGGTTAGCCGACAACGAAATTTTGCTCGTTGCTTTCGCGTCCATCATTGCCGTTGGAATCGAAATCGGCCCCACTGCGCCGCCTTGCTGAATGACTCCGTTCACCGCCGGATAACCCGTCAGTTTCATATCCTGCATATTGATCAGGTTACGGTCTGAATCCATTTTGAACTGACCGTTACGGGAATAGAAAATATTACCGTTGGAATCTTCCATGCGGAAAAAACCGCCTTGTGTGATTGCCATATCCAACTGGCGGTTAGTTGTGGTAGTTGAGCCGTCTTTAAAGTTCTGAACCATGCCAGAAACCTTAACACCCAAGCCCACTTCTGAGCCGCTGAAAACGTCCGCAAAGGAAGCGGAGCTGGATTTAAAGCCAAATGTCGCTGAGTTTGCAATGTTATTACCAATAACATCCAGGTTACTCGCTGCGGCATTCAAGCCACTGACCGCTTGTGAAAAAGACATATGTCCTCCGTTTAATTAAAGAATCTGACGAACTTGATCCATGGTTACCGTTCCCGCCAGCCCTAAATCTAATTTAGTGCCATCCTCACCCCGCATGACGCCGTTGACTACGGCATAATTCAGCGGATGTGTCACTAACGCCTGATCTTGATAGCTTGCGGAAACAGTGAAGCTATAAGCACCGATTTCCACCTCCTTGCCATCTGCGTCTTTACCATCCCATTTGTAATTATGGACACCGGCATTACATTTACCGAAGTCCAATTCCCGAACTACCGCCCCATTCTTATCTTTGATGGTTATTTTTACGTTATCGGCAGGTCGGGTCAGCTCAAAGCCAATTTGCGATGTGCTGATGTCTTTTTCACTGTAGCCGACTAAAATTTTATCGCCGGGTACCATAACACCACGATTAATCAGCATGGTTGTCTGCATTGCCTGATTGTTGCCCATCTGCCCGACAACGGTTCCCAGTGTTTTATTGAGTTCTTCTATACCGTGAACGGTACTGATCTGTGCAATCTGAGAGGTTAACTCACTGTTTTTCATTGGTTCGGTTGGATCTTGATTCTCGAGCTGTGCGACCAATATCTTCAAGAAGTTATCTTTAATATCGCCGCTGCTTTGTGCTTTTATTTGAGTCTTGGAAGCGAGCTCGCCTACTGTTGAATTATCCAATGATTCATTAATTGAAGAGGTGATTCCCATAACGACATTCCTGTTACTGGCCTAATGTCAGCGTTTTCAACATGATGGACTTAGTGGTATTAAGCACTTCAACGTTCGCCTGATAGCTACGGGAAGCGGAGATGGTATTGACCATTTCCCCGACAACATCCACATTCGGCATACGAACGTAGCCTTTTTCATCGGCCAACGGGTTGCCCGGCTGATATTCGAGACGGAAAGGCGTGGGATCATCCACCACTTCACTGACACGAACGCCGCCTATTTCCTGCCCTGCTGGTGCAGCAACGCGGAATACAACCTGCTTGGCCCGGTAAGGTTCGCCATCCGGCCCTACGATGCTGTCGGCATTCGCCATATTGCTGGCGCTGACGTTCAGTCGCTGGGACTGAGCGGAAAGCGCGGAGCTGGCAATATCAAAAATACTGAGTAGAGACATTCCCATTATCCTTGTGACTGTAGAACTGACATCATGCTTTTAATCTGCGAATTCGTCATAGTAAGTTCGGCCTGATATTTCAGGCTGTTATCTGCGAAATTGCTGCGTTCCATATCCATGTCAACGGTATTTCCATCCATTGCTGTCTGGTATGGCACCCGATATAGCAGGTCCATCTCCAGACGTTTTTGAGGCTGAACGGGAATATGTCGATCGGAAGTCAGAGTTAGCCCAATTCCATTCCCCGTTACACGACCATGTGCCATTACTTTTTTCAGTTGAGCAGCAAAATCGATATCACGCGCCTGATAGCCAGGGGTATCCGCATTGGCGATGTTGGCAGACAGAATTTCCTGCCGCTGGTTGCGGAGTGCCAGCGCTTCTTGTCGAAATTGAAAGGCGGCATCTAATTTATCGAGCATATTCCTCCCTCGGGTCTGTTCGTGAAATTTGCCAGGTATAAGCTCTAAGCAGCTAACAGAATAAACCCAGAAGAAAAAGGTGATTCGAAGAATAGAAACAAATTGAATTGCTATTTATCCCATTAACGAATAATCAATCGAGTTACACTATTAACATCCAACAGGCACTGAATATTTTTTGAAATCATGGTTCGCTAACAGGGTTAAGGTGATGACATGTCGGCATTAAAACTTATCGGACTCCTTGCCATTTTCCTTAATTTATTTTTTAGTCCATCTTTAGTTTGGGGGAGCAATCTACCGCAACCGATAAATGATTATTTCAGGCAGATTCATCACGCGCCGGGTCATAAAATCACGGTGGAAATCAAAACGCCTGAGCAACATTGGCCGACTTGTGAATTTCCTGAAATACAGCCGTCACTTGGCAACAAAAATTGGGGCAATCTTTCTATCCCGGTGACTTGTGGTCAACAACGCCGATTTATTCAGGTCTACGTCAACGTCATTGGCCCTTATTTAGTTTCTAAGCGAGCCATTAATCGCAATACAGTACTGACAGAAAAAGATTTTCAAATAAAAACGGGATCTTTAGATAAGCTGCCAAACGACATAATCCGTAACAGTAAGGCCATACAAAATGGTATTGCTATCCGTAACATACCTGCCGGACAATTCATCACACGCAATATGATTCGGCGTCCATGGGCGATTAAAGCTGGACAGAATGTGGTCGTCACCGTAGATGGACACCATTTTCAGGTGCGTTACGAAGGAAAAGCGATTAACAACGCCGCGAGTTTTGATAATATCCGTGTCCGCTTAGATTCCGGGCAGGTTATTACTGGTAAAGCCCAAGAAAATGGTAGTGTAAAAATGATGTTATAAATGGCTAAAGTTTTATTTCATCAAGCCGATATAACCAACAGACCATGATTTTACAGGCATGCCAGCGGTATATCGCCTGCTACCTAAGACAAATAGATAATGCCTGATTAAAGGATTACGATTATGAGTATTGAACGCACTCAACCTCTACTGGCTATGGCTGCTTTACAGCAACGCAATGCCAATGAAGGGGCTCAGATCACTCGAAGAACTGTGGCTGTCGCAGAAAAAAGCGCCGATACGCAAGTCAAACTGAGCGAAGCGCAAAAAAAGCTCGTCCAGCCAAGTAGCCAGGATATTAATATCCAGAAAGTACAACAATTGAAAGAAGCCATTGCACAGGGAACACTGACGATGGACAGCGGTAAAATTGCTGATGCCCTATTCAGAGAAGCCCTTGAAAATATGGAATATGATAAATAAACCATCAAATTCATAAAGAGCCATAAATGGAAGAACTTCAACTCTTGCTTGAACAGCAAAGTGCGCATTTAAATTCGCTTTCGCAAACGATAGCAGAAGAACAGCGCATATTAAGCGAAGGTTTTATTGAAGCGAATCATTTACATCGAGTCACGGAGCAAAAGACATTTTTGCTTTCAGCACTTGATCACGCAGAACGAAAGCGCCAGCAACTAAACGAAACGCTGAAAATAAATGAGCCTTATGCTGACCATGAAAGACTGGCGATATTATGGGAGCAAATTGGCCAGACGGTTGAACGTATCCATGATTTAAATGCACACAATGGATTTTTGCTGGATCAGCATATTGAGCTGAATAGTAAGGCAATTACTTTTCTGAAAAGCCACCACAGCCCTTCTCTTTATGGTGCTGATGGGCAGGCACGTCATAATTCAGCGCTATCAGGCCATAAGATTAGCGTTTGATCATTCGGTTACTGCCTAAGCAGTAAGCTCTACAGACCTCTTGGTTTATTGGTAATGATAAGGGGTCTGTTTCTGTGTATCTGTATTTTTCCCACCCTGACAAAACGAAAATAATTCTCATTATATTAGTGATAATTATTATTGCCTACCTCCTAAGAGGTGGTTTTAGAATCATAAAATGAGTATCAATGGTCTTCTCAAATTCTTTAACTTTTCTTGATTGATAATTCCTATCAATATATTGTTAATTGATCGAAAATATCGATAGTTTTGTTGATCTTTTTTGATTCATAAGGTAAATTTTTCTTCTGCACACAGGAAACCGTGCACGAAATCTTTTTATTATAACGCGTTATTATTTTGCGTTATACATAATAAGTAGTTTTATATTATGATTGTTATGGATATGTAAATGAAAAATATTTTAGTTTCATCTTTTATTGCTGCAATATTGGTTTCAGTAAGTAGTATTTCTTATGCGGCCTTTCCGGCAACAACTGGATCAGTAAAATTCTCCGGGGACATTGTAGAATCCACTTGTAATAGTGATGTTTCTGGCGATATTGTGAACATGGGGACATATCACACGAGTGATATAACAGAAACAAAAAAAGGAAGTGAAGTTCCGGGGAGCAAAAAGCCTTTTAGTATCAAATTAACTGGATGCCCTGTTACTACTATACCTCTTACCATAGAAGCCACATTTTCTGGGAATAAAGTGGATTCCGTCAATAACAAGCTATTAGAATTAGATACACTTTCTGAAACAGGAACAGGCGCAGCCGGAATTGGCATTGGTATTTATGACGAAAAAGATCAGCAGATAGATCTTTCTTCCTCTCCTACGCTGCCAGGAATTGAAATCAACGGCACTAATATGGAAGTACCTTTACGAGCGGCTTATGTATCTAATGGAAAACCAGCTAGATCCGGAAAGGCCGAGGCCACACTTAATTTTAAAATAAATTACAAATAAAAATTAATTATTTATAAATATTTATTCCCTAGCCGCAGAGGTATTTTTATGGCTGCGGCCAAGAGCTATTTACATCATAAGTAATCATATAATAGTGAAAGATAAAATAAAAAAATGTTTACATCGCATATGGTAACAAAAAAAATAACACTTATATTCTTATTGTTTTTTATATCTCCGTCCTGGGCGGGTGTAACTATTGGTGGAACCCGTGTTATTTATAAAGGAAATAAAAAAGAAACTTCAATTTCAGTGAAAAACTCTGACGAAAGCCGGTCTTATTTAATTCAGTCTTTTATCAGTACTGATTCAAAAGGAGAAAAAGCCCCTTTCATTGTGACGCCGCCTCTCTTTCGTTTGGATGCTGGCAAAGAAAATATTCTTCGTATTGTCCGTATCGGCGGTAATTTACCTGAGGATAGGGAATCGGTTTTTTACCTTAATGTGAAGTCTATCCCTTCCGTACAAGAAAACGAACAGAATACTTTATTGATTGCGGTGAAAACCCGAATCAAATTGTTTTATCGGCCTGAAGGCATTGAAGGTGATTCTGAAGAAGCTTATAAGACGCTGACGTTTTGTCGTATTGGTCACCAACTTGAGGTCAAAAACCCCAGTAATTATTATGTAACCATCGGGCAGCTCAAAGTAGCCGGGAAAACCCTGACAGGTACTGACATGATCGCTCCACAAGGTGTAGCACATTTCGTCCTGCCATCTGAATCATCAGGCTTAGTCAGCTGGAATAGCATTAACAGTCATGGTGGCATAAGCAAAGAGGTAAGTAAAAACCTGCCTCAAAAAGAAGATAAAAGATAAATATTTGGGACAAAACATCATATTTATTAAATATAAAACGAGTGGCGGCACACTTATGCCAACATGCTTGCTTTCAGTCTTTATTTTATGTTTTTTCGTATTGTTATCATTGCCCGTCACGGCACAGGATTATTTTCGATTATCAGCATTAGAATTAGATGATACTCAATCGGTGATTGATTTAAGCGCATTCTCATCCCCCGGGGGTCAATTACCGGGTCAGTATCAGGTGAACATATTTCTTAACGGGAAAGAGAAAGAAACAAAACAGGTTAATTTTATTAAACTGAAAAACGGAAAACTGTCTCCACAACTCACGGTCAATAATTTAAAACAGTTTGGTGTGAAAATGTCAGCTTTTCCCGCGCTGATGAAACTCTCTCCTGAACAAATTATTGATGATATTAACAAGTATATTCTACAGGCATCAACTTCATTTGATTTCTATGAGCAACGTCTGGATATCAGTATTCCACAAGCAGCATTGGATAATCAAGCCAGAGATACTGTGGCACCACATTTATGGCAACATGGAGAGACAGCGTTTTTAATGGGCTATAATTTTAGTGGATCGGAAAATTATAATAAAAACACAAAAAACCAAAGTTATTTTTTAAACTTACAAAGCGGAATAAATATCGGAGCCTGGCGTATAAGGAATCAGTCAGTTTATGACTATAATTCTGGAAAAAATAAAGGTGAGAGTCGTTTTTCATCCATTAACAGCTATATTCAACGGGACATTCCAGAACTAAAAAGCCAAATAATTTTTGGCGAAACCTTTACTGAAGGGGATATATTTGGAAGCGTGCCGTTTATCGGTGCTTCTATAACATCCGATAGCTTAATGTTGCCCAGCAGCCAGCGTGGATTTGCGCCAATTATCCGTGGTATTGCTCAAACCAATGCGCGCGTAACGATTCGCCAAAATAATTACGTCATCTACGAAAGCTATGTTCCACCGGGGCCTTTCGTTATTACGGATCTTTATTCAACCTCCGGCTCCGGTGATTTGGATGTCACGATCACCGAAAAGGACGGACGGCAGCGTAAATTTTTGCAACCATTTTCATCAGTACCAATGATGCAGCGAGAAGGACAATTAAAATATCAGGTTACCCTAGGGCGTTACCGTTATTCCAATACCAACACTGATAAACCTTATTTTAGCGAAGCGACATTTATCTATGGACTCTCCAATCGGTTAAGTTTGCTATCTGGTATTCAGGTAGCAGAAAACTACCGGGCGTTTAACGCTGGCCTGGGGATTGGTTTAGGTAATTTTGGTGCGATCTCTCTGGATATGACACAGGCAGATGCCTGGTTGCAGGGAAATGAACATAAACAAGGGCAATCATACCGAATCCAATATACGAAAAGTATCGAGACAACAGGGACATCCCTGACATTGGCCGGGTATCGCTATTCCACACCAGAATACTATTCATTTGCAGAGACGAATGAATATTCAGTAGTAAAAGAAGCCAGCCGCGCACAAAATAAGCGTAGCCAATTGCAGCTAACCCTAAACCAAGGAATGGGGAATTTTGGCAATATTTATGTGTCTGCCTATCAACAAGATTATTGGGGAAAACAAGGCACCAACCAATCGTTATCTGCAGGTTATAACTTTAACCTTGCCGGGATCAGTTATGGGTTGAATCTTTCCTGCGATGCCAATCATGACTCCATTAAGAGTAAGGATACACAGGTATCGTTTAACGTTTCTATTCCACTGGATCAGTGGCTGCCTAATGGATGGGTAACTTACAGCATTAACAGAAATGGCCACAGCCGAGGAAACCAACAACTGATGATGAGTGGCAGCGCATTGGACGATCATGCCTTGTCATATAATATCCACGGAGAGCACAGCAATAATATGGAAGGGGCGAGCGGTGGTGCTTCGCTGGAATATAGCCATTCTTCTGGCCGTGTGAATCTGGGCTACAACTACAGTGATAATAGCCAATCGCTTAACTACGGGCTGTCTGGCGGTATTGTCGCCCATCAAAACGGCATTACATTTTCCCAAGCATTGGGTGAAACCGTAGCACTGGTCAAAGCGGCTGGTGCAGCAGAAACAAAAATTTTAAATCACAGTGGAATTAAAACGGATTCACGTGGCTATGCCGTAATCCCGTCGATCGAACCTTATACTTACAACCGGATTGCCCTGGATACTGAAATGCTGGCTGATGGCGTTGACCTTGACAATTCAGTGCAACACATTGTACCGACTCGCGGTGCCGTGGTTGCTGCCGATTTTCGCGTCCGTCAAGGACACCGTATATTGGTGACATTACGTTACAACGGCAAACCTGTACCTTTCGGTGCCAGCGCAGCGTTAACAAACAGTGACAGTAGCGGAATTGTTGGTGATGACGGTGAGTTGTATTTGAATGCTGTCCCTGAGCAGGCAGAAATAAAAGTACAATGGGGAAAAAATAAGGATCAACAATGTCATGCAAAAACAGATTTATCAGTGCTGCCCGAAAAATCAGGTGTATTACGCCTGATTGCTGATTGCCACAACTAAAAGGAATTTATCATGTTTAATTTTGAACGTAATAATCACTTTCAAATTAAAGCTAATAACTTTTTATTGATATTATTAATTGTTATTGTCTCGGGAAGTTATTCAACGCGGGTTATAGCAGCATGTACGGTTGATAGTACGCAGAAAACAGTCAAATTTGATGATATTTATGTTGCCTATAAAAATTTGCCAAAAACAAAATATGCCTCCAATAACGGGACTAAGATAAAGTGCAACGTAAGAGAGCAGCATATATACGTAAAATCCATTACTGGAGTAAATGTAGGTTCCCTCAAAAATGGCTCTTATGAAACTAGTCTTCCTGGTGTCAGATTTAAATGGGAACTCCAACCTGATGGTGTAGTGTCTCAGACTATGATTGTGAACAGTTCAAGAGGGATCGGCTACGGATCGAGAGGAAGAACATTGAGCAGTAAATTTTATATAGAGATCGATAAAGATGTTCAATCAGGAATAGTCAATGAAATAATAATAACGATGGCTTCTGATAAAGATCACAATACGGTTTTCACTTATAAAATCCCTTCTTTTAACGTCACGGTAAGATCTTGTGAAATAACCACACCGATTGTTAATGTTCCGATGGGAGCCGTATTAAAAAGTTACTTTAAAAACATAGGTGATACCGCCGGTGGACGTTCTTTCGAGATTAATGTGCAATGCAAAGGGTCCCCTAACGCGAGTATTACCTGGGAGCCGGGAAAGACTAATACAAATGGGGTGATAAATGCTGATTCAACCTCATCAGCAACAGGGATCGGCATTCAGATGTTAGATGACAAAGGTAATCCTGTGAAGTTTGGTGAACAACAGGCTCTTGGTACGATAAGTTCCTCTAAGCCATTGTCATATAAGGCACAGTATTACCAAACCAGTAATATCGTTATTGCCGGTAGCGTTAATGCCACAGCCACCTTCACTATCGATTATCAGTAATGAGCCTGTATTATTCAGATTAACCATATTGTGTACAACAACAGCAATAATCACACTTTTAATAATGCTATTTGATGCAAATTTGGATGATAAATGAATACCCATATCAATATCAGAGAGGAACGCATTTATTAGAATTTCCCAATCAAATTCTATAGTAAACTTGAGAACTGTTTTATACGAATTATTTCCCATATTCCTATGGGAAATAATTCTAATTCATTGTTCCATCAACTTTTGTTACTGAACAAATAATATATTGATTTTATCCCAGATATATTCTCTCTTCCGGCAGCAATGATTTAGCCATATCCAGATTATTCTTTTTCACTAACTCATGGATTTCATGTGCTTGTTCAGTTACATCACTGATCTTAACAATCCAATGATTGACATAGCTTTCAACAGCTTTATTACGCAAACCGATTTGTATCGTTCTCTGTTCCAATTTATTCAATGAAATATCCCGCTCTGGATCCCACTGAATCACAACATCGCTGCTCTGTACTTCCTTTTTCCATGCTTCCGTTGAACCGAACAGTTTAGGATCAAAGTGGCTGACCACACCTTGTTGGATAATTTCTTTGAATCCTTCATGTGTCAGGTCAATCGCCAGAATTCGTTTCTGCCCCTCGTCTTTTTTTGCCCAACCGGATCGGTACATCATCCATAAAAAGGAAGGTTTAATCCATGTCATACGGGTCATACTGAAAGGAGGGGAAACAAAAGTACCGCTTTGGATGGCGCTGTCAGCGATTGAATCGGAATAAGCCTGATATACTCTGATATATTCATCAGTGTAATTTGCTCTGATTGAATTATTTTTATATGAAAACATATTATCCTTATTTTTATCTTTAATCATAATATCCTATAATAATTAGATAACTATCTATTATTGTTATGCAACTGTACAACATACATTTTCTCAAGGGAAGATAATTTTTATGCTTAAGGTAGCATCATGAACCGTGTTGATATATATTGAACAGAAATGAGTTGTCACGATATTTATTTTTTAAATAATCAGGCCAGATATTATTTAGAAAATGCTAATAGTAAGATGTGCGCAAATTATCAATTTCATAAAGAACGAATCAAAATGCTTTTTGATCTGGTTCCAGATGAAATGAAAAAGCAGCTACAATGGTCAGGTCCTGAAAATTAATTATAGATTATCACTCTATAATAAGGTGATCACAAAGGATCACCTTATATTCATTATTATTTCACTTCAAAACAGAGGATTGCCAATACTACTTCGCACCACCAATCGTTGCCGTCATTCTGATTTGACGATTGTCGGTGATTTCAAGGTTAGATAATACCACCAAGCGCGGTAATACACGGCGCAGGAAGCGGGATAACAGTGGACGCAGTGCGTGGTTAACTAATAATACTGGCGGAGCTCCCAACATTTCCTGACGCTCCAACGCTTCTGCTGCCTGACGTTCAAGGCTTTCAGCCAAGCCCGGCTCCAATCCACCACCATTTTGCAGCGCTTGCAACAGTATTCTTTCCAGCCCGGCATCCAGGCCAATCACTTTGATCTCATCCGCTCCCGGGAACCATTGCTGAGCAATCGCCCTGCCCAGTGCAATTCGGATCATCGCCGTCAATTCATACGGATCTTTCTGTACTGGGGCGTGTTCTGCCAGCGTTTCAATAATGGTACGCATATCACGAATCGGTACTTGTTCTGCCAATAGATTTTGCAGGACTTTATGCAGCGTTGTCAGGCTGACGACATCAGGGATGAAATCTTCCGTCAATTTCGGCATTTCCTGACTGACACGCTCAAACAGTTGCTGTGCTTCCTGTCTTCCAAAGAGTTCACTGGAATGCTGGGAAAGCAAATGGTTAAGGTGAGTCGCCACAACGGTGCTGGCTGCTACAACTGTATAACCTTGTACCTGTGCCTGCTCCCTTAAGCTGTCATCAATCCAGACTGCCGCCAGGCCAAAGGCCGGGTCTGTCGTCAAATCCCCTTGCAGTTCACCTACAGCGCCGCCCGGATTAATCGCCAGCCAGCGGCCCGGATGTGCTTCACCACGACCAATTTCGACACCTTTCATCATGATGCGATAACTGGCTGGTGCTAATTCAAGGTTGTCACAAATATGCACGACCGGTGGCAAATATCCCACTTCTTGTGCGAATTTTTTACGAATGCCACTGATGCGACCAAGCAATTCTCCATTTTGGCGAAAGTCCACCATCGGGATCAAACGATAGCCAACTTCCATGCCCAGTGGATCTTCCAATTGCACATCAGACCATGATGCCTCTGCGGTTTGTTGTTGTTCTTCCACCGCTTTCATCTCTTCATGTTGTGCTATAAGCGGATTTTTGTCCTTACGCAGTAGGAAATAACCCAGGCCTGCCAATGCTGCCGTAAACAATAAAAAGACAAAGTTAGGCATGCCCGGCACCAAGCCGAGTAAGCCAAGTACACCGGCGCTTAACATCAACACTTTAGGATTATTGAAAAGCTGGGTCACCATTTGCTGACCAACATCTTCATCAGTCGCTACACGAGTTACGATAACACCCGCCGCGGTAGAGATGATCAATGCAGGTAACTGGGCAACCAACCCGTCACCAATAGTCAGCAGAGTATAGGCTTCCGCCGCATCACCCAAAGCCAAACCATGTTGGGCAACACCGACAATCAAACCACCGATAATGTTGATCACCAATATCATCAATCCGGCAATCGCATCGCCGCGCACGAATTTACTCGCACCGTCCATTGAGCCGTAGAAATCCGCCTCCTGTGTCACCTCGGCACGACGTTTTTTCGCTTCATCTTCGCCGATCAATCCGGCATTCAGGTCAGCATCAATCGCCATTTGTTTGCCGGGCATTCCATCCAGCACAAAACGCGCACCAACTTCCGCGATACGCCCTGCACCTTTGGTAATGACCATAAAGTTAATCAGGATCAAGATAACAAAAACCACAATACCGATCGCAAAATTACCGCCGACAAGGAAGTGACCAAAAGCTTCCACGACTTGCCCCGCAGCCGCTGAGCCAGTATGCCCTTCCATCAGGATAATTCGCGTGGAAGCGACGTTTAGTGACAGACGCAGTAAGGTTGAGAACAGCAGAATGGTCGGGAATGCGGCAAAGTCCAGCGTCCGACGGGTGAACATCGCCACCAGCAAGACCATGATGGAAAGTGCAATGTTGAAAGTGAACAGCAGATCAAGCAGGAATGGTGGCAACGGCAGTACCATCATCGACAAGATCATGAGAATCAAAACAGGCCCCGCAAGCATTTGCCACTGGGAGCCTTTTATATTCCCCGGAAAACGATTTCCCGATAAACGTAGTAATGAGGCCAGATTAGCCATGACGATTATTTTCTCCAGCGAAATCCAGTGCTGGCGGCACTGGCAGATTTTCAGGTTTTTTCGGTTTCAGGCCACCTTCCTGTTTCCAACGTTTCAATTGGTAAACCCAGGCAAGCACTTCTGCGGCAGCAGCATAGAGCGCCGCAGGAATAAAGCCACCTACCTCAGCATGACGAAATAACGCCCTCGCCAAAGGTGGAGCTTCCAGTAACGGAATGCGATTTTCCGCACCGATTTCTTTAATGCGCAAGGCAATAAGCCCTGCCCCTTTTGCCAATACTTTAGGGGCGCTCATTTTTTTGCTGTCGTATTGCAAGGCAACGGCGTAATGGGTTGGGTTGGTGACAATGACATCAGCTTTTGGCACATCCGCCATCATGCGCTTACGCGCAGCCGCTCGCTGTTGTTGACGGATCCTTGCCTTTACATGGGGGTCCCCTTCTTGTTCCTTAAATTCATCCTTGATCTCCTGACGGGTCATTCTCAACTTTTTCAAGTGGCTGCGGATTTGATAAAGCACATCAAACGCCACCATCGGTATCAGCATAAATAAGACAATATAGCCGGCAAAAATCAGCATCATCATGGCATCGCTCAACGCCATCAGCGGAGGCTGGGCAGCCAAATTGAGCATAGTAGGCCAGTTAAGCCAGATAAACAGGGCTGCACCACCTCCCACCAATGATGCTTTTAAGATGGCTTTGAATAATTCAGCCAGTGCATTCATGGAAAAGATTTTCTTCAAACCAGAGATGGGATTCAGCTTAGCCAAGTCAAATTTGATGGATTTTGAGCTGAATAGCAGCCCACCCATCAATGCGGGTGCACTAAGGGCAACCAAAACCAATCCGACAAAAACCGGCAGCAATGCCCAAACCGCTTGTTTCAGTAATCGGCCGACTTGTTGCACCATCTGTTTGTCGTTACTGACCATGTTATGGTCAAAATTGAATCCTTCAAACACCATCAGGGAAAGTTCATGGGTAATCGATTGTCCGTTCATCCAGAGCAAACTTACCCCTCCCGCTAACATCAGGATTGAGGTGAGTTCCTTAGAGCGCGCAATTTGTCCATCTTTACGGGCCTTTTCCCGTTTATGGGGCGTGGGTTCTTCGGTTTTTTCGAGATCGCTATCTTCAGCCACAGCTTTCCTTGGTGAGCATTTGTTATTGCATGCAGAAGATTTGCCTTTAGAAAAGGGCAAATAAAATTGTGTTAAGCATGACAAAAGCCCAGAAATTCAATGGCGGGAACACTGCGAAATTTGCAGGGGTATTTGGGGAATTATGAGAGCGCCGGAGGCTGGATGCCTCCGGTATGGCTGGAACAGGTCATATGCCTTAAGTTTGCCGCAAGAATAACTTTTTTTGCACGAAATCAATTAAGATGGCATGTTTCTTGAAAAAATCACCTCCAAGCAACCCGTCCTTCGTAAATGTGGCATTAATATTATCCAGCATCATTGCATATATTTTATCTTTATTTTTTGAATGAAGGACTTCCATCGGAATGAAAGCACATTTCTCATCACTGAGTCCCGGGTAAATGCTGCTACAGGCAACGGTGTCCTGCGGATTTGGAACTCGATCTGACTTTATTATCGAAATCGTTGAGCCTGTATCAAGCACCAAATCACGCTTTTTACCACCAACCTCAACAGTAAGTATTAATCCTTCATCAGATAACCGAAAAGGAACTTCAACCCAGTCTGGATCGATCCAGGAATTTAAATTTGTGTCTTTATCAATGACAGTCAATTTCATACGGCTGTAATCGATAAGAAGCCGGCGATCGTGAAAGAAACCAAGACCAATCACTGAATAATCCGGGGGTGTTTCTTTCCCTGTTAATGTCACTCCCCATGGGGCAAATTCGACACCTTCAATGTTACGAAATGGTTCACCGTTTACCATGACATCCTTAATTATAAATTGTGCGTCTTCTTTCGCTTTTCCAAGAATATTCGTCGAACGTCTCTTTTCTCCTGTAAATTTTAGAGACTTTATATCGTTGGCTATCTCTTTAGGTAAGTGAAGACCTGTTCTTGATCCTGTATCAAGCGTTAAAGAATGCGCTTTTCCATCAAATTCCAGCGTGATAAGCGGCGACGAAAATTTATCCCATGAGATGGGTAATTCCAGAGGAGCTGCCTGTACTTCAGTAATCTGCCATATTGCCATCAAAATGACGGGTATTAATTTTCTGTAATTTAACAATTTGTTACTCCTAATCAGAAGATAATTCTCTCTTAGAAAAACTTTTGTTAATCGCCTGCAACGACTATATTTTTAAGCCTCTCATAACATTATCCATTTTGAATTATAATCATTTAAAAATAAGAAGTATTTTTCCATAAAAATTAAAGTATAAATATCCATTTAAAAAACCGAGGATATAAAAACAAGAATAATAAAATGTTTCCATTACATCATTTTAATTTCAATAGGGAATGGTTTTAAATTGCCATCCCCTATTTTCAATACTGCATTTTACTAAAAACCTTTATCTAATAAGGTAATTTCCAGCCCTTTATTCAGCCAACATTAATCCACCTTTACCACGGGTTTAATATCAATGCTATCGGCATTAACATCACGGATATGGTCTTTCGTCAAACGATAGACAACCGGGCTGAGCATAGCAACTGCGATCAGGTTCGGGATTGCCATCATGGCATTAAGGGTATCCGCCAGCAACCAGACAAAGGTCAGCGACTGAGTAGCACCAATCGGCAATGCGATAATCCAAGCGATGCGGAATGGCACTATGGATTTTGGCCCCAATAAATATTGGATACATTTCTCACCGTAAAAGCTCCAGCCCAAAATAGTTGTGAAGGCGAAAATAGCCAAGGCAATGGCAACGATATAGTTACCTCCCGGGATCTCAGATGCGAAGGAAGATGCGGTCAGTGTTGCACCTGTTTCACCTGTCAGCCAGCCACCGGTAATAATAATAGTTAAGCCCGTAACGGAACAAACAATGATCGTGTCAATAAAGGTTCCCAGCATGGCAATCAAACCCTGACGAATTGGGTTTTGGGTTTTTGCCGCTGCGTGTGCGATAGGCGCACTTCCCATCCCCGCTTCGTTAGAGAATACTCCACGAGCAATACCAAAACGAATCGCTGCCCAGACTGCTGCCCCAGCAAATCCGCCTTGTGCAGCAACAGGCGTGAACGCTGATTTGATGATTAAAGCAATCGCATCGGGAATAGCCGTAACATTGAGTGCCAGAACGACAATTCCCGCACCAAAGTAACCCACTGTCATGACAGGTACCAGTTTACCCGCAACATCAGAAATACGCTTGATGCCACCAATCAACACTGCACCAACCAAAATAACCAGAATCCCGGCTGTTATGGTTTTCTCAATACCAAAATTACTTTGCAGGACATCAGCAACGGAGTTGGCTTGTACTGTATTGCCAATACCAAAACCCGCAATACTGCCGAAGAAAGCAAAGAGCGTTCCCAGCCAAATCCACTTTTTCCCCAAACCATTTTTGATGTAATACATCGGACCGCCAACGTAATTACCATTTTTATCGGTTTCACGGAAACGCACTGCCAGTACTGCTTCTGAATATTTCGTCGCCATGCCGACCAGTGCAGTCATCCACATCCAGAACATCGCACCTGGTCCGCCCATTACAATAGCTGTTGCTACACCTGCGATATTCCCTGTCCCTATCGTCGCTGACAAGGCTGTCATTAACGCATTAAAAGGTGAGATTTGTCCCTCACCCCGTTGTTCATTTTTTTGAAAGAGTAATTTGAACCCTGTGCCCAATTTACGGATCGGTAAAAAGGACAGACGAATTTGCATGAAGATACCAATACCCAGAAGCCCGACGAGCATGGGAACTCCCCATACTACCCCGTTTATCGCACCTAACCATTGTGTAATCAATTCCATATACACCCTCGGCATTCAGAATAACAAGTTAGCAACAAAATTGTTTCAATTAAATAAAGAGCATTTTGGAGAAATAAGCGAGGACTAATTGAGTATCACTGGCAAGAAAAAATTGATACTGTGAGTTTGGTCACTCGTTCTGGTTAATTTTTATCAATGTTATTGATAACAATCCCTCTTACATCACTTGTTCTGATATTAACTCTCTTTAGCCAAACTTTTATCTCACATTGAAGGAATTAAAGGTTTTTTATATCGAATAAATAGGTATTATTTATAAAATAATAGTTTCTTAGATAACCAAAGGATTTTCAGTGGCAAGAGTGGGTTACATCAGAGTGTCAACAAATGACCAAAATAGTGATTTACAAAGAAATGCGTTGGTTAATATCAATTGTGAGTTGATTTTTGAAGACAAAATCAGTGGGAAAACCGCTAATCGTCCGGGGCTAAAACGTGCGTTAAAGCACCTTGAATCCGGTGATACGTTAGTGGTTTGGAAGTTAGATCGATTGGGGCGCAGTGTGAAAAATCTGGTGACGCTCATTTCAGAGCTGCATGAACGCGGTATTCATTTTCAAAGCCTGACTGACAGTATCGACACCAGTACCGCAATGGGACGATTTTTCTTTCATGTAATGAGTGCGTTGGCAGAAATGGAACGCGAATTGATTGTAGAAAGAACCAATGCAGGCCTGGCAGCAGCGAGGGAACAAGGACGAATAGGTGGGCGACCCGTGGTGTTTACTGAGGAAGATCGACAACAAGCTGCCAGGTTGCTGATTAAAGGACATACCCGAAAGCAGTTGTCGATTATTTACAATGTGTCGTTATCAACGATTTATAAGTATTTACCGGTGGGAAAAGTGGTTGATTCCCCATTCCATGATTGGCCTGATTAAGAAAGTTGAGGTGTTGAAAAAGTGAAGTCTTTTATTAAATCAATCCATTCTGTTGGTTTTTCAATGTGCACAGCATGACCACTATTAATTTCTTTATAGGTACTGTTTTTCACATTGTTATAAACGTCACGCACTAAATAAGGTGGAATTAACGTATCTCTGCTTAATCCAATAACCAGAGTATCCTTATCTATTTGATTCAGATAATCTTTTATATTTATGTTTAATCCCAAGGCAATTCGTTTTTCTATCTCTTTTTCTGCGGGTTGAGAACAGATTTTCTGTATCGTTTCATGCCCCAGTGAGGAAATAAATTCTGGACTCAAGGCATGGGATAAACCAAAAGCCATTGATGACGCTTTATCATTCAGCTCCAGATGTAACCAGGTATTGAATATCAATTGATGGCGAGGATCATCATTTGTTGCCCACGGTGCAGTCAATATCAATTTATTGATTAAATGCGGATACTTTGCGGCCACAACAGCAGCGACTACAGCTCCCAAAGAAACCCCCACCAAATCAACAGGAACCTCACCGCTGTCTTCTATCACAACAGCGATTTGTTCTGCAATATGCTCAATAGTCAGGGCTTCTGACGGTAATCCTGAATGACCACAACCTGCATAATCAGGAATGATTACCGTTCGATCACCGATAAATGCTTTTTTTATTTCTCCAAAACTGCTACTGCCACTGCTATTTGTACCGTGCAGAAAAACAACTGTATTTTTATTGTGTTCCTGATCTTCTCTGAATTCTTTACGGTAAGACACAAATGAATCTTTCAACTTAATGATTTTATCAACCGACTTCACAATGTTTTCCTCTGCATAATTTGAACTATTGTATATTTATACACTAGAACAATAGGGTGACACTGTGAGCTAATCTAATAATCTCGAAGCAGACGTTTGGGTAAGCCATCAAACTCACCCAAACGCGATCAAAAGATGAAAGTTCTATTAAAAATTCTGTCCGTTAAGTCACTATCACTCGTTATCAAAAACCTAAACTATCCAATAAATCATCAACCTGTGCCTGATTGGCAATAACACCAGTACCACTTTGGTTAACTTGAGGGCCGTTAAGAAGACTATCGTTCTCTTTTTTCGCTTTAGCCATCTGGTCAGAGGGCATATTTTCCATTAATACCATGACCAACTGTTTTTCCAGTTCCTGAATAACTTCCATCATCCGCTTGATTACCTGCCCAGTAAGATCCTGAAAGTCTTGTGCCATCATGATCTCGAGCAATTGGGCATTGGTAAACGAGGCATAATCAGGCACGAGATTCAGGTAATTTCTCGTGTCTGTGACTAATGAGCGGGCATCCATCAGCTCCAAATTGTTCGGGTTTGCAAACCACTCATCCCAACGTTGGGACAAATCTTTTGCCGACGCCTCCAATTCGTTCTGACGGGGCTGCGCTACTTCAACACAGTTCAGCACCCTTTCAGCCGCTTGTGCCGTCATTTGGACAACGTAATTTAATCGCTCCCTCGCGTCTGGGATCGCCTCAGCCGCCTGAGCAATAGTTTGATCCAATCCCAGTTCACGTAGACTATCGCGCAGCATTCTCGTTAACTGCCCGATACGACTGATTATTTCGCTGGTAGAGATCGCTTCATCTCTCGGCATGACTGGATTTTCACTCATTTTGTCTCCTTAGAGCCCCAATTTTTCAAATATTTTATTGAGTTTCTCTTCCAAAATAGCCGCAGTAAACGGTTTCACGACATAACCGCTGGCTCCGGCCTGCGCTGCTGCAATAATGTTTTCTTTTTTCGCCTCTGCCGTCACCATCAAAACAGGTAAGGCAGCCAGTTTTTCTTCACTGCGAATCGTTTTCAGCAATTCAAGACCATCAATGTTTGGCATGTTCCAGTCAGAAATAACGAAATCAAATTCAGTAGTACGAAGTTTGGTCAACGCCTCTGCCCCATCCTGCGCTTCATCGACATTATTGAAGCCCAACTCTTTCAGTAGATTACGCACAATTCGGCGCATAGTTGAAAAGTCATCAACCACCAGAAATCTCAAATCCTTACTTGCCATAAAAACTCCTTGGAATTTCACTTATCCGACAGCACCATTCTGCAAAAACTGTGCTGCAAAAATTAATATCAAATAACAACTACTAAATACGAATCGACTGCCCTGCGCTGATTTTTGCCAGCATAGCTTTGCTGATTTTTTGCATGTCCATGACATCATCCACCGCTCCCAGTTGGATTGCGGCACGTGGCATACCAAATACCACACAGCTCGCCTCACTCTGGGCAAGTGTATAGGCGCCGGCCTGTTTCATTTCCAATAAGCCCGCGGCACCGTCACTGCCCATGCCAGTTAAGATAACCCCCACGGCATTGCGTCCCGCATATTTGGCGACGGAACGAAACAAAACATCAACGGAAGGACGATGGCGATTAACCGGCGGAGCATTGGTTATCATGATTTGGTAATTGGCACCACTGCGGCAAAGCTCCATATGGCAGTCCCCCGGGGCAATGTAAGCATGTCCCGGCAGAACACGCTCACCATCCTCGGCTTCTTTAACCATGATCTGACTCAGTTTATTGAGCCTTTCCGCAAATGATCGTGTGAAGCCTGGGGGCATATGTTGTGTAATCAGCAACGCCGGGCTGGTAACAGGCAGGAATTGCAACAGGTTTTTGATGGCCTCGGTTCCTCCTGTCGAAGCCCCGACGGCGATCAGTTTTTCACTGGATAATAGCGGCTTGAAATTCAATGGCGTTGTATTCACAGGTTCAGGTGTCATGGTGCTGACTTTTGCCTGTGCCGCGGCACGGATTTTCTCGGCAATCATCTCACTATAGGCCAACATGCCCTCGCGAATGCCCAACTGGGGCTTGGTCACAAAGTCCACCGCCCCCAGTTCCAGTGCCTTCAATGTAATTTCCGAACCTTTTGCGGTCAGAGAAGACACCATCACGACAGGCATAGGACGTAATCGCATTAGTTTTTCCAGAAAATCAATGCCATCCATACGCGGCATCTCAACATCCAATGTTAATACCTGCGGGTTGTGTTTTTTTATTAAATCACGGGCAACAAATGGATCCGGCGCACAATCCACCACTTCCATATCTGGGTGACTATTGATGATTTCCCGCATAATTTGACGCATCAGCGCCGAATCATCCACACAAAGAACAGTTATTTTATTCATGACCCCTCCTTGCCCGACCTACACCGTAAACGGTCTGTCCTTGCAAGTAGAACTCTCGGCTGATTTGAGTGACATTTTCGGAATGCCCTGCGAAGAGCAAACCATCCGGTTTTAAGAAATTGACAAAACGGCGCAAGATACGTTCCTGCGTTTTTTTATCAAAATAAATCATGACATTGCGACAGAATATCGCATCAAATTTACCTTCGAGTGCCCACTCTGAATCCAAGAGATTCAGGTGCTGAAAACTCACCATTTCAGCCAGTAAAGGGCGAACCCGAGCATATCCTTCAAAGAGACCAACACCTTTGAAAAAGTATTTTTTCTTTTGGCTCTCGCTCAGATATTGTAATTCTTCCAGTCGATAAACACCTTGCCGTGCTTTTTCCAGCACACTGGTATCAATATCGCTGCCAATGATTTTTATCCGATTTGACCGATGCCCCAGTGCATCACACAAGGTCATTGCAATAGAATATGGCTCCTCCCCCGTTGAAGCGGCAGCGCTCCAAACGCGGTATGTTCCTCCATTTTTCCTGCTGGCATGTGTTGCCAGAATGGGAAAATGATGGACTTCCCTGAAAAATGCCGTGAGATTAGTGGTCAACGCATTGATAAATAGTTCCCATTCGCTGCTGTGGCTATCTTGTTCCAGAATCGACAGGTATTCACCAAAGTTATCGAGTCCCAATACACGAAGCCGCCTGACTAAGCGGTTGTAAACCATCTCACGTTTATTTTTTGCCAGTACAATGCCAGCCTGTTGATAGATAAACTGGCAGATGCGCTCAAATTGCGCATCTGACAAAGCATGCCGCTGAAGCATAAAGTTCAGCGGTGCAGTAGCATCAGTGACTGAAGCTATTAAGTTGGATTTCATCTGACCTCAGCGTACTTGACCTACAACATACTCATCGGTCATGTTTGATGCAGAAGAGGCCTGATGATCATATTCATCTTCCAAGCCTCTGGGCAGTTCAAATTGAGCAACCGTTTTCACCAATATGTCTGCCTTATCTTCAAGTGCTGCCGCCGCTGCCGCAGATTGTTCCACTAAGGCCGCATTTTGCTGTGTGACTTGATCCATCTGACTAACCGCTTGGGCAACTTGATGAATGCCACGGCTTTGCTCATCAGAAGCAGCGGCGATTTCAGCCATCAGCTCAGTCACGCGGTTAACCGCTTTGACTAGTTCATCCATGGTATGGCCCGCGTTATTCACCAGCTCTGAGCCTTGGTTAACACGGTGGACAGATTCATCGATTAAGGTTTTGATCTCTTTTGCGGCCTCAGCACTTCGTTGTGCCAAATCACGTACTTCTCCCGCTACCACGGAGAATCCACGTCCTTGCTCACCTGCACGCGCCGCCTCAACGGCTGCATTTAATGCCAGAATATTGGTCTGGAAGGCAATACCATCAATGACACTGATAATGGCACTGATTTTCTTCGAACTGTTGGCAATTTCATCCATGGTTGCCACGACACTCGTGGTCAATTCACCACCTTTTGAAGCAGTCTCGGAGGCAGAGACTGCCAGTTCACTCGCCTGACGCGCATTTTCAGCATTCTGCTTGACGGTTACGGTCAGTTCTTCCATGCTGGCAGCCGTCTCTTCTAATGATGCCGCCTGTTCTTCTGTACGTGATGACAAGTCTGTATTGCCCTGTGTGATTTCCTGAATACCCGAATACATTTGGTTGGTATTTTCACGCACAGAAGCAATGGATTTGATTAATGATTTCTGCATGTCGCGCAGTTTTCTGAAAATATCACCAATTTCATCATTGGTCGTAACGGCAACTTCCTTATCCAGACGACCTTCTGCCACATCCTGAAAACAGGCTCTCATGTTTGAGAATGGTCTTAGCAGGTTACGTCGTAGCCACCAATGAGCGGAAATGGAAACAACAAGCACCATTAGAATAGAGCCAAAGAACATGGCAATGGAAACTTTGTAGTAAAATGCACCATCAGAAACCGCTGAGCTAATGTTAGCCCCGAGGTACTGCATATAGTTGTTATATGCAATTTCCATCTTACGCTGATAGTCTTCTGTAGGTTGATCAAGGAAAGCCTGAAGGTTTCCTTCATAGAGGTAAGTTTTGAGCTCTTTCAAGGCGTTGATATATTCTTGGTAAGAATGTTCAACCGTAATTAATAATTCTGCACCACCATCCGTTTGTTCCATCCGGGGTAACGCACTGAATTTGGCAAAACTTCTGTCTGCTTCATTTAATGAGCTTTTAAGCAACGCATCCATTGCGTCTATCTGCGTTTGTGACTGCCCCACTTTTTGGGCAATTGCGATTTTGTTCAGAGTGTTACGTGTTTGCAATAATGCCGCCCAACTCAGGCCAAGGGTATCTCTCCGTTGAGTTCCCAGATCAATTCTTTCGATATATGACTGGTCTGTATGAATTATTCCCAGAGACAAACCGCTCGAAATAATTTGCATAACACAAAACATCATCAATAACAGATACAAACTGGTTGATATGCGAAACCTGCCTAACATGTAATCACCTCGTCTAACGGCTGCATAATGCAGCCGTGATTATCGCTATTATTTTTTTAGAATGTTTCCCAATTAGATGGGTCTTCCACATTACTGCTTTTCTTCAGTACGGGAGAATTCGTCTTATTAGCTGGAGGAGTTGACGATTTACTCGTCAATGAAACGTCATGTTTTCTTTTTTCAGGCTGCATCCTTTCTGCCTGCTCCGGTAACTGGAACAACGCAACAGCTTTGGTCAATATCATAGCCTGCTCTTCCAATGCCGCAGCGGCGGCAGCAGACTGTTCAACCAATGACGCGTTCTGCTGTGTGACTCTATCCATTTCGGAAATAGCGACACCAACTTGCGTGATTCCCCTGCTTTGCTCATCAGAAGCCGATGCAATTTCCCCCATGATGTCAGTTACGCGGGTAACAGAATCGACAATTTTGTTCATGGTTTCGCCAGCACTTTCCACCAACACGGAACCAGTGTCAGTACGGCTTACCGAATCTTCAATCAGTGCTTTGATCTCTTTGGCTGCTTCCGCGCTGCGCTGTGCCAGATTGCGAACTTCTCCGGCAACGACGGCAAAACCACGTCCATGCTCACCGGCACGGGCAGCTTCCACCGCAGCGTTGAGGGCAAGAATATTGGTCTGGAAGGCAATGGCATCAATCACGCCAGTGATGTCAGAGATTTTACGGGAACTGTCCGAAATTTCGTGCATGGTTTGCACCACATTCGCCACTACTTTGCCACCCTGACGAGCGATATCGGAAGCGTTGTCAGCCAGATTGCTGGCCTGACGGGCGTTGTCAGCATTCTGTTTTACTGTTGCAGTCAACTGTTCCATGCTGGCGGCGGTTTCTTCCAGTGACGCCACCTGTTGTTCTGTGCGTGCGGAAAGATCGTTGTTACCTGAGGCAATTTCGCTGGTACCGGTATAAATGGTTTCGGTACTTTGATGGACGCTTCTGACGGTTTGGATCAGTTCTTCCTGCATATGTCTCAGGCCAACTGCCAGCATCCCCATTTCATTAGTACCAGACACACTGATCGTCTGGGTCAAATCACCTTTCGAGAACGCTTTGATATTATCCAGCAGTTTATGCAGCGGATCGATCAGTGCCTTACGTAAACCGATCCAGCTTATGACCATAACTACAATCAACAGGACCAGCACAAATATCAGCGAAATAATGACATTGCTGTAAGCTGCATCAGCTTCATGTGATACCTGAACATAAAGTTTTTCGCTCTGGGACAGGTAAAAGTTAAATTCCGCAGCAAAAGCGTTCTGATAATCAGTCGTTTTTTGAAGAAAGAATTCTGTAAACTTTTGGTTCGCCAGCATGTTATCTAAATCTTTAAGTGCATTGAGATAGTCATGATGGGTCTGTTTCAAACGTTGAAGACGCTCCGGATCATAGAAAGAGAGTCTTTTAGTCTGTTCATATTGTTCGAAGCTCCGCTCGGCGCGGGCGATATTAGCCTTAGCCTCTGCCAGAGCATCATCTACTTTATAATTACTTTCAACACCACTATTTTTCATCATATAGATGGTGCCAACACGATTCAGGTTATTACGGGCTTGCAGCAGGTTAACCCAGCTATCGTCCAGATAAATTTGCTGCTGTCGCATTTCATCTATTAAATCAAAGGCTTCTATATCGTTCTTCAACCCTTTGAAGAACAATCCCCCGGAGATAAATTGCAGAGCACCAAATAATATGATGACTGAGATGAGCCCCGTCACTATTTTCATTCGGTTAAACATGACTTCCCTTTTGTAATAAATTGCTATGCCAGTGTTATCGGCAGGCTGAAAGGGAACTTTACGCGTAATTCTAAAATTTGATTTTTTACAGCATTTTTTTGATCCAGAACAAATAGGCTGCTGTTTTTTATTGCAACAGCCTTAAAATTATTGCAACAGCCCTAAGACATCAGCCTTTAGAGACTGAATCTACCAATGCCATCTCTTCACTGCTGAGAAGTTTTTCGATATCAACCAGAATCAACATCCGTTCATCAAGAGAGCCAAGCCCGGTCAGATACTCTGTTGATAATGTCACCGCAAACTCTGGGGCAGGACAGATTTGATCTTCTTTCAAAGACAGTACGTCAGACACGCCATCAACCACAATGCCAACGACACGGTTAAGCAAATTCAGGACAATAACAACGGTGTTATCGTTATAAGTGACATCTTCCTGTGAGAATTTGATCCTCAGATCAATAATAGGAACAATCACTCCGCGCAGGTTGGTGATCCCTTTTATAAAAGTAGGTGTATTCGCAATGCGGGTGACGTGGTCATAACCACGAATTTCCTGCACTTTCAGTATTTCAATTCCATACTCTTCGTCACCCAAGGTAAAAACCAGATATTCCTTTCCGGCTGTTTCCCCCGATAATTTATTGAATTCTTCTATGGCTGACATGATGTTACCTTTTACTGTGAGATGACTGTCTTATTTGTTATTCACCAACTCTACTTTGCGCTCAGCCAATTGTTCATGGTTGAGTGTCTGCAAAGCAGGAATATCAATGATGAGTGCCACACTACCATCCCCCATGATGGTGGCCGCCGAAATTCCCGGCACTTTGCGGTAATTGCTCTCAATATTTTTAACAACAACCTGATGCTGCCCCACCAGTTTATCCACCAGTAGTGCATAACGACGCCCGGCACTCTGCACAATGACAGCAATACCTTTTGTTGGGTCAGTTTCCCCATTCGGGATATCAAATATGCGATACAGTTCAAGCAGCGGCAAATATTCACCACGCACCTGCAACAACTTTTCATCACCCGCCAACGGGTAAATATCTTCATCTTGTGGCTGCAATGAGCTGACTACCGCACTCAATGGCAGAATGAAAACTTCATCATTAACTCTGACAGACATGCCATCCAGTATTGCCAGTGTCAGTGGCAGTAAAATGCGAATGACCGTCCCCTTCCCTTCCTGGAAGTTGATCTGAATCTGTCCGCCCATATCCTGAATATTGCGTTTCACCACATCCATACCGACACCACGACCAGAAACATCCGTGACAACCTCTGCGGTCGAGAATCCGGGAGCAAAAATCAGCATAGCCACTTCTTCATTGCTCATGTTTTCACTGACATTCAATCCCTGAGATTGCGCTTTTGCCAGAATCTTCTCACGGTTTAAGCCTGCGCCATCATCAATGACTTCAATACAGATGTTTCCTCCCTGATGCTCAGCGGCCAATGTCAAATTACCCGTTTCTGATTTTCCGGCTGCGAGGCGTTTTTCCGGACTTTCGATACCGTGGTCAAGGCTGTTGCGTACCAAGTGTGTAAGAGGATCGATAATCCGCTCAATCAGACTCTTATCCAATTCGGTCGAGCTACCGATCAGTGTCAGTTCCACTTTTTTATCAAGCTTTCCAGCCAGATCACGTACTAAACGTGGGTAACGGCTGAAAACGTATTCCATCGGCATCATGCGGATTGACATGACAGATTCTTGTAAATCACGGGAGTTTCGCTGCAATTGAGCCATACAACTCAACAATTCGCTGTGTTTTGTCGGCTCCAGGCCATTGCAGTGCTGTGCCAGCATAGATTGGGTAATAACTAATTCACCCACTAAGTTGATGAGTTGATCAACTTTTTCAACAGCAACACGAATACTGGAAGATTCCGCACGTTGGCGTGGTGAGCCCGCCGCTGGACGTGGTGCCGGACGCCCAATTTCACGTACATCTGTTTTTTTCGGGGTATTAACGGGTTGCGAATTATTCGCAGTTACCGCGTTTGCAGCTACGGCAGCCTCTGCCGCTGTATTTTTTGTTACGGTATTTTCTGTCGTATTCGCTTCTGCTGTTGTTTTCACTCCGGCATCTTGCTTCGTTTCAGTCTCTGTATTTTCTGTATGAGCTTCATTCGTCGGTAAAAAAGTGATTTGCTCAGGCTCAATTACAAAGCACAAAACAGCCGTAATATCATCTTCTGTCGCAGACGTGACTAAAGATGCTTCAATACTGTTTGAAGTCTGTTCAACATCATAAAGCTCACCAAGATGCCCCAGTTCATCCTTCATTAAACTGACTTCACGTTCTTTCAGCCCGGACAAATGAACACGAATCTGACCATGATGAGATTGGTCTGCCGGAGAATGTTTCTCTTCTGACTGGTTTTCTTTTGCCGGAGCTGCCTCTATCGCCTGTTTTTCTTCAGTTTCATTAGCAACGTTTTCTGTGACAATTTCAGCCTGAGTTGCAGATGTTGCCGCAAAAAAGTTCTCTTTCTGCCGCTCTTCCTGTAATTCCAGTGCAAGCTGACGCAGTGTTTCGCAGATATAATTGAATGTATCTTCATCCGGCTCCTGAGAACTTTTATAGGCATCCAATTGTTGCTGCATAATGTCTTTCGCTTCTAAAAACAGGTTGATAATGTCAATAGTCAGACGTATTTCATCACGTCTGGCACTGTCGAGCAGATTCTCCAAAACATGCGTGGTTTGTTGCAGCTTGGTAAAACCAAAAGTCGCAGCGCCCCCTTTAATCGAGTGGGCGCTGCGAAATATTGCGTTTAACTGTTCATGGTCGGGTTCGTCGGCATTGAGCAGCAATAAATGCTGTTCCATATCAGCCAATAATTCATCTGCTTCATCAAAGAAAGTCTGATAAAACGCGGTAATATCCATCATTACTTACTCTGTCATCTTAGTATCACTCAGCGGTTCAGCCATTGGCTGATCCGATATTGTGATTTCATGTTTTATGATCACATGGGATTGTTCGGTGGGTTGTTGAGCAGGTGCTCCCTCATTCGAATCCATTCTGATGACTTCTTGTATATCCATACTATTATTGGCTGTCATGGCGTTGCCGCCACTGTTTTCCTGCTCAATCCTTTTTTCTGCATCTTTATTCAATACAATAATGCTGATACGACGGTTAACTGGCGCATTCGGATCGATGCCTTTCTGCATACTCACAGTGGATGCCATGCCTACCACTCGCAGGACTTTGGCTTCATCCAAACCACCAATCAGCAATTCTCGCCTTGACGCATTGGCACGATCAGAGGAAAGTTCCCAGTTACTGTAGCCTCGCTGACCATTGGCATACTGTAAATTATCGGTATGACCAGAAAGGCTGACTTTGTTTGGAATATTATTCAAAATCGGCGCAATTGCCCGCAAGATGTCACTCATATAAGTCTCAACTTTTGCGCTGCCAATCATGAACATTGGGCGGTTTGCCTGATCGATAATTTGAATGCGCAACCCCTCATCCATCATGTCGATCAATAAATGAGGCCGCAGCTCTTTAAGACGAGGATCGGTGATAATCAATTGATCAAGTTGCTGGCGTAACCGATTCAGGCGATGAGTTTCCTCATTGGCTTCAACCGACTTGGTTTGGCGGAAAACTTCTCCATCCTGCTGGAAAACATCATCCCCTCCCCCCGGGATTGGATTGGTGCTATCACTGCTTTGTTGCCCCTTGTTGATCGCTACCTGTAAGGGAGTGCGGAAATATTCTGCAATGCTGGTCAACTCCTGCGGGCTGGCGATCGATATCAGCCACATAACCAGAAAGAATGCCATCATTGCAGTCATGAAATCAGCATATGCAATCTTCCATGATCCGCCAGCATGTCCATGGCCCGAGCCATGTTTTTTGCGTTTTTTTATTCTGATGACAGAAACATTATTCGCTCTCATAATTATTCTTCAACTTCTTGTTGTACAGGAGCTTTAACCCGACGAACATGCTCTTCAAGTTCTGTGAATGAAGGACGATCTGTGAGGAATAAAGTTTTGCGACCGAACTCAACTGCAATTTGTGGTGCATAACCATTCAAACTGGAAAGCAGTGTTACCTTGATGCATTGCATCATTTTGATTTGTTCACTGCTGCGTTGACGAAGTAGTGTCGCCAAAGGAGAGACAAAACCATAAGCCAATAAGATCCCAAGGAACGTTCCTACCATCGCATGTGCGATCAAAGCGCCGAGTTCTCCTGCCGGGCGATCCGCAGATCCTAAGGCATTAACTACACCCATTACAGCAGCAACAATCCCGAATGCAGGCAATGAATCTCCGACCATCGCCAAACTGGTGGCGGGAACTTCACTCTCTTGTTCGTAAGTTTCGATCTCTTCATCCATCAACGCTTCAATTTCATGAGAGTTCATGTTGCCACTGATGATCAAGCGCATGTAATCAGTGATGAAATCCATCAAATGCTGATCTTTCAATAAACGGGGATACTGTGTAAAAATGTCGCTTTGTTGTGGGTTTTCAATATCCCTTTCCAAAGCAAGAAGCCCGTGCTGGCGGGATTTGGATAACAGGCGGAATTGCAGCGCCATAAGATCCATGTACATCGCCTTGTTGTATTTTGATCTGCGTAATATTTTTGGTAAGACACGCAGTGTTGCCTTTATCGCCTTGCCATTATTGCCCACGATAAAAGCGCCAATTCCCGCACCTGCAATAATCAAAAATTCCGCTGGCTGATAAAGTGCGCCCATGCGACCACCGACAAGCAGATAGCCACCAATTACCGCACCAAAAACCACGATATATCCTAAAAGTACTAACACGCGATATCCTTTAGCTAAGTTGGTGAGCAGATGGGATTTGAACAGGGCGAATTGATAAATGAAGAAAGGTTTGGAAGCAGGTTACAAGTTTCACATTCAAACCTGTAACCTGGATTTTACTTTCTCATTTAAATTCACATAGCTTGCTGAGCAAATCCATCCAGCAGTTGTGAATTAGTATCGGCAGGTTGAGGGGAAAGTTTACGTTTTTTTACTGCCCGTGAAGGTGGCTGGCAAAGACTACAAACAAAGCTGTTCACCGGTTGATGAGCATGTGTGATGAAAGTTCCGCCACAACAGCGACATCCTGTTGGCTGTAACATACCACTGTCAACAAAACGAACCAGTGTCCAAGCTCTGGTCAGTGCCAAAACAGGCCCATTTTCACTCCCTGGAGGACATTGCTCAAGGTACAACCGATAGGCTTTTACAACAACCTCCACACCTTCACAATGTCCACTTTTCAACAGAAAACGGTAAGCATTGTAGAACATTGACGAATGAATATTCTGTTCCCAAGTCATAAACCAATCCGTCGAAAAGGGGAGCATCCCTTTAGGCGGAGGGCTTCCCCGCAACTCTTTATACAACCTGATCAATCGGCCCCTGCTGAGTTGCGTTTCACTTTCAAGCATCTGCAATCGCGCGCCTAAAGTGATGAGTTCCATCGCCAGCTGAATATCTTTCGCTTCCTGAACAATACTTTTTTCAACCATCGTTATGCTCTTTTCTTGATTGAAGTGTCATCCTGAGCGGATAACTGCTGAAAAAGATGAGTAGACAGCAAGATACCTGTATGAATTTGTTGTAGATCGTCCACCCGCGATTCCTTCGTTAACTGCTGTACGGTTTCGTGGTCTTCAAACCGAAAATGGCAAATCAGTTGGTTTGTTTCAGCTAATTTTACTAACTGAGGCAATGTCAGCTCGGCCAACGTATCAGCCATCGATTCACTAATACCTAAACGGAACATCGCAGATGCTTTCTCATGGTTAATTAGCCGTTGCGCTAAAAGCAAATACGATAAATTTATGTCATAAATATGTTTGAGCAATTCAACCGTACTCATTTCTATATATCCCGTCCGATTACATGAAAAAATTAAATTAAGTGATCAAAGAATCACTCACGACAAAATTACCAGTAGCATGAGATTCAATAATCTCCGACATAACTGAAATATACATCTTTAGCCAGAGCAGTAACTGTCCTTTGTATTACTCTTGGGATCGCCCAATTTCTAAAATATTTCGGTAATGGGTTGTGAAAGTATTATTGCGTCATCTGGGTAATGCACTTGCCACAATTGATTAAGAATATTCTTAATGCTAATTAACTTTACTCCTGAATCATCAACTTATACAACGGAGAATATATGTCATTTTAAATACTATGTGATCTCGATCACAAAACTAACAGTTTTTATTATGATTCTAGCTCATTAACTATTCAAGCAACAAAAAACGAGAAATAGTCTACAATTAATAAGTTAAATTATCTAAATAAAAATATTAGGGACTGTTTTTTGTTTTGTACGATCTATTAAACTTATAAATCCAAAATAACGATAAAAAATCTTTCCTTTAGTAAAATTACCAATATCTTAATAAAATTTGCCTCTTGATAATGCAGGTAGGTACTCATCTTCCACTATAACTTGATTTAGATCATAGTTATGCCAAATTTATTAATTATATGTGAATACTAGTTATTAAAAAGCTACCAGTCTGATCATTTTTAGTTTATGATCGTATCATTTTCACACAGAAGAAAGAGGGATGCTTCACCCACCTTGAAGTCAAATATCACACAGATCACAAAAATAAGATAAAATACAGTATGATATTGAAATAAAAAAACATCTGCATCCAAATCCCTCAGTAAACACAACCAGCAATGCTTTGCTAATTCAACGAAATATACGCCTCTCAAGAGCGCTTAAAGCCATTCTTAGCCATGATCACTAATAAGTTTATCTAATCTAAAAAAGCACACTCACAGCCTTTCTATGACATAAATTTAACGAAATTTTCTTTGGTGATTATTTCTTCTCATTGGCTAGCTTATGCGCATAAATCATAAATAAAATTAATTAATATATTTTTTAATCAGCCGAGAAATGATAAGGATAACAAATGATTTGAAGGGCTTTCCGAGGCATCCAATCTGGTAGCCAAATTCAATAGGAAAATAACCTATTGACTAAAAATTAATTTACTTAAATAACAAAAAATATAGATATAAAATCATTCCCAAATGCAAATTTGACAACGATTTATTATCACATAAAACCCAATTAAAAGAAGAATGGATATTTTTAATTGGGAAAATTAATCTAGACATGAAAGCAAATATTAAAAAGAAATTTATCCTCCTTAACTTTAAATAAAAATTACAATGAATGATTTAATTTGGCGTTTCAAATAAATAAAATAACAGGTAAATATAACTCTATTACTTCATTAAATTCATTTCTATTGTGATAGCGGTTCATATTTAAAGAATAACATCAATACCTATTCTAAATATCTACAGAAATTTTGTTATGATGATAGTTTCAATGGCATACTTTTAGTATGGCTTTTTTCTTAACCCATACAGAATAAGATAGTAATTAATGAGAATTATTCACAACCATCCACCAAATCGATGAATGTAAGATCACTTAATCTTTTGAACAATGATACAGTAGCTTATTAGTATCCCAATTAGCCATAGAAAATATTTCTATGCCAGCAGTGATAACCCCATTAGGGTATCAACAGAAAAAAACTGAATGTAAATACCCAATACCATTATTAGTGTCATTAATAAAACAGGTAAAGCAACTGTACTTTACACAAAATGAATTTTCCATGCGTACAACATTAGTACAAAATGTATACAATCAATAGTTGTGACAATCTCTTTCCCACAACTATTCATGATTGACGCATGATTGAAATAAGGCTTGAAGTTCTAACTGTTCGCTGCAAACACATACCACATCACAGCGTATCCCGTGATGTCAAAGATGGAAGAAGCAGGGGCGCCCGGAACATAAAACGCTCTATGTCCTTTATAGCAGATTTATAATTTTTTTTCAGAAACCCTTTACCCATTTTGCTCTACGGTAAAGACAGTTGTGAAATATCGTACATTAGGTTTTGTACAAGAAAATGAATGGCTAACATCGGTAAAGATGGAATAAATGCACTGACAATCAATACAGAAAATACGTTTCTAAAATTTTCACTAGCCGACATATTTAAATACTCGGCAGTATTACCAAACGTTTTCCTTCCCTTTATTACTCTCTCCTCTAATACCTTCAGATTTCTCTTAAACAGAATGATTCTGCTGGCACTCTTGTGATACGCGCCCTGTATCAACTAAAATTCCAACACCAGCATAGCGCAATACCAGTGCATCATTTATTCCATCACCAAGAAAACCAATCAAATGATTATTATTTTACAATGATTTTAAAATGTATGATTTTTGTTAGGGTTAACTGACAAAAGATCGATCTTAATTCCACTTCTTTTGAAAGGTTTTCATCACCCATTAGTTCAATATCAGGGACAATAAGAATATTCCCAGAATCTAAATCCACATTGTGACAAACTTTAGCCGTAATGACAGGATTATCTCCGGTAATCACCGTAACCTAAATGACATTTTTTCTTAATACCATAATAGCCATTGCAATGCTCTTTTTTGGTGAATATAAAAATGTTAATAAACCTTGTAGTTCCGCCTCTCTTTTATCAGCAGCAGAAGGCTGATGTTTCACTTCATCAACACTTAACTCCGGTGTCGCTAAGATTAACACCCTGAAACCTTACTCGTTATGGCTACTAACCAGTTCTATTACATTGTTACGACTTTCTTCAGTGAGAGGAATAATTTTCTCCTTTATCCCTATATAGGAGCAAACTGATAGCATTTTCTCAGCGGTATCTTTGCAGACTATCTGATGGTTTTTATACAAATTTTGTACGTAAATTGACAGCCTGAAACTGGCAAAATCAAACGGCAACTCATCAATTTTTCTGTAGCTGCTGAGAAGATTAATGCCTGAACTCCCGTTTCCATACCTGATCATCGCTTGATCCATTAAGTTTCTGCCAACACTTTGGTAAAAGTAGTTTAGCCAAACCGAATAAAATACCCCTACCACGGTATTTCAAAAATGTTGGAGAATAATTTTGTCTTGAATCAATCTTTTTGTTTTATCGGTAAATAATACCCCACGGTTGCTTTTCTGCTGCTACGGTGAGCATCATCGCTATACCATCAGTTATATTTGTAACCATTAAAAATGTGCAGGTAACTTTGTTTCAGACTCTTCCTCAGAATCACCTGCTCGGTTTGATATCCCATCCAAAGCTGAAGAAATTTACTTGAAGTTATTATAACTAAGATAATAATAACTTAAATTAGTTCAATTTCATCTCCATTCAATAATGACAATAAATAATTAGTACAATAACTGTCATGTTCTTTTATAAGGGGTGAATTTTCATATAAGGCTTTTCTGCGTTATCTATACGAGAAACAAAATACGCCATAGGAAACGTCAGGGAGACGGGAAGCATCTCCCCTGTTCGCGTTTTATCCATATCATGCTATGAAATTAGACATAAAAAATAATTCTAAGCTGGCAACTCAGAAGCGATTTTCCAATTTACTGAGGTGACGCTTTTTTCCAGGCTAACCCGACAAACAATCGCCTCAATTTCTTTTTGCTCTGCTGGCGTAGCTAATACTTCCGCACAAACTTCAAGTCGGCCGGGATGAACAGCATCTGCACTGCTCAACGACTGTAATCTAACACCTAACCCATTCAGAGCCTGCAAGATCAAAGTCCTTACCAAAATTTCATCATCTATAGCGCAAATAATATGGATTTTATAACGTTGTTCTAAATCCAGGGCCTGCTGAGGAGGCTGAGTATTAATTCGCTGTGCTGCTTCCCTCAATAAAATGTTCGCACAAAGAATAATGGCTGTTGCTATGCTGGCTGACCAATATTGACCCAGCCCACACAACACTCCGATCCCTGCCGAGCACCATAATGTTGCTGCTGTATTTAAGCCACGAATATTCATCCCTTGACGCATAATGACACCAGCACCAAGAAAACCAATTCCAGATACAATTTGTGCAGCAATACGCCCAGGGCTATCCGCAGAAGCCGTCATTGAACAAATAATAAAAACCGCTGCGCCGGTTGATACCAAAGCATTAGTTCTCAACCCAGCCATACGTTGGCGCCATTGACGTTCAGCACCAATCAGAGCGCCAAGGCACAGCGCAGATAGTAAATGAATGGCAACAGATGTTATCAACATAGTATTCTCCATAACATCGAATGGATAAATAACCCCTTAAGTGTTCAAGTAATTAATTGTTCAATTTTTAAATTGACCATAAATCACTTAAGACCTATTGGGTATAGAGAATCATGTACATTACAGCCTGTTCTGGTTCGGTTCACCTTAAGACCATCTGCTATTCAACGAACCCACAATAGAAAGCCTGAAGAGATAATTCTTCATCGTACATGAAATAAATTCGGGTTGATTATTTGTATGTTCCCGGAGGGAATAAGGAATGAATATATGACCACATCATGTATACCCTGATATATCTTCAGCTAATACTTTGTTAAGAATCCAACTCAGTAGATCCACAGTATCAAATGATCTTTATTCGGGTGGGTACAGCTCATGAAGTTAAAGTAGTACCGCCCACCATTACTGGTAAGCAGCAAATCGAAGAGAAATGAACAGCTTACCGGATTATTTTCTATTTAACCTAAAACTTTGACTGTCCAATTGATTGCTCTCCAAGAGAATTTGCGGGTGAGTATAAACAGACTTAATTAATAAGTAAAGACTCAGTTCGAGAGACTGTTTTGCAAAAACTATTTACAAAAAACCTATGTGTTTCCTGCCCCATTAAAAAGCAACAGTACTATAAATACTTTGTCATTTAATTGTAACTGATTTTATCCGATGATAAATAACGCATTATTTTCATTCCGTTATTTTTACCATATAAATAAATCAGGATTGAAATTATAGCTGAGGAATTTACGGAAATAGATTTATAAAACAGAAAAACAAAAAGCCCGCCACGGCGTTCTGGCCTGGCGAGCTTAAATAAGGCATAAAGGCAAAAATTAGATAGCAGAGACGTTTGCTGCTGCTGGGCCTTTGGCACCATTTTCAATGGTGAATTCTACATTCTGGCCTTCTGCCAGAGTTTTGAAGCCGTTACCTTGAATGGCAGAGAAGTGTACGAATACGTCTTTGCTACCATCAGCTGGAGTGATGAAACCAAAGCCTTTAGACTCGTTGAACCACTTCACTTGACCTTTCATTTTGTCAGACATTTGACTTTCCTATATATCAAAAAAAACTCGCCACCTCGGGCATGTGTTGGCCAGTATCAGCTATTACTTATGGAGGCACTAAGAAGGAAACGGTCAACAAAGGCTACCGAAGATAGCACTTACACATAACTCATTAACTCAAGATGTCGTACATAAAGTAGGTCTGTTAATCAGGCCAAGCGCATTAACGCATGACCGCACACGAATAGCAACCTTTTTATGTATTATCGATTTAAAAAAACCACAGACGCTCAATATTAGAACAGAATAACATAATAAAAAGGTGTATTTATAATTTTATTTGATTAATTCAACTTTTTTCTCAGCAGAAATACTGATTATTGCTCGCCAACAATAACAATTTTCCAAATAAATTAAATCAATTGCTATACAGATGTGTGTTGCAGACATGCTAACCTTGAAAATGGTAAAACTTTCAATTCGATCGCGCTTTGTACAACACTTTTCTACAAATAAGTGGGTTAGCATTATGAACATCATCAAACAGATATTGATTCAAGATCTTGAGCGGATCAATCTTAAAGAGCATCGTGACGGTAAAGTGCACTTCAACAGCATTTTTATTCACCATCATCCCTATCTATGTCTGGCGATGATTGTCGCTTATGCTTTTCTTGTTACGCTCATGTGGTATGCGCCCTATTTTGGCGCTTGGTCTATTTCTGCATTTACTGTGGCTTTTATTGCTATGGCCGCTGTTCTGCTATTTGATATTAAGCCAGTTTATCATTTTGAAGATATTGACGTACTCGATTTACGTGTCTGTTATAACGGAGAGTGGTTCGTCAACGAACAAGTCTCCAAAAATGCCATTAATAGAATACTCAATCATCCTCGAGTACCTAATGAAATCAAAGATGACATCAAACGCATTATGAAGAAAAAGCACAGCATTTGTTTTTATGATGTATTTATGCTCGCCTGTTCAGAGCAATCACCTTATGCTCAACCTCTTAACATGGCGAACAAAAGTGCATAAATTCAACAAAATAGCGCTTTTATGACACAACGCGCTCACATGATGAGCAAACGGTAAGAAAAAAGAATTTTTGCGTTGACACTATTCTAGTTCATCGTTAATATTCGGCCCGTTCTCAGGAACGAAGCAATTCCTCCATAGTTCAGTCGGTAGAACGGCGGACTGTTAATCCGTATGTCGCTGGTTCGAGTCCAGCTGGAGGAGCCAAATTCAAAACACTCCGCTCTGTTAACGCTGCGAGGTGTTGAGCTTAAACTAAACAATCTAGTTTAAACCGTTTACAACGGCTTCCCAAACGGGAGGCCGTTTTTGCATTGGGTATGCTGTGTTTTTATTCAATGTATTGGATATTGACTCCAGCCTTTTACACTCATTGCTACCATCCCTGTTATCAGACATTTCCCTTCCTTATAAAGATCAAACACCTGTTTTTGAAGCACCATTTTCCGTGTTTATTTGCTTGATGAGCATGAAAGTTAATCATGAAAGCATTAATTACAAAAATCATATAACTTTCCTTTAATAAACCACATGTAATTACTGGCCGTAAAACCAATAAAAACCCGCCAAATGAGCTATATTTTCATCAGAAAATCACAAAAAAACACTTTTAAGATCACACATTAACCGCTTAAACTTATTTTTATTTTTTTCACTTTACAACCCCAGTGTATTCCTTGTATTATTCGCCCCGTTCTCAGGAACAACCCAATTCCTCCATAGTTCAGTCGGTAGAACGGCGGACTGTTAATCCGTATGTCGCTGGTTCAAGTCCAGCTGGAGGAGCCAAATTCTGAAAAGCCCGATTAGCTCTGCTAACCGGGCTTTTTACTATCTATTTTCTACTGTCTATTTGCCTGATTCCCGCTAATTAACCCGAATTCTGGATAAGAAATTGACGAGAAGCCTGTTCCAGGAGCAAAGTTTTGGTGCACACCAAAAACAGCTCCGAGGTGGAACAGGCTATGGACAAGTTAGT
>NZ_JBBMXH010000026.1:0-46556 GCF_037996725.1 Xenorhabdus entomophaga | reverse complement strand
TAAGCGACCACGAAAAACACGGGGTTACAATACGCCGGATGAGCTATTTAAAGGTACAAAAACTCATTTACTTCGTTTATAACGATGTTGCACTTAATATGTGAATCCAAGATGATCTGCTTATTTTCATTTGTCATGTAAATCTGAATAATTCTACTTTACAGACATTAAACAGATTGTATACATTTTTAAAATTTAATTAATTCAAATTTATTTGATTTATTTGTTAGTTTATAAGAAAGTATTATAATAAATAAAAATTTAAAACATTAATTTCTTTAATTACATGATTCGCATAATAACTATAATTTCAAAAATACTTGCATTTATATAATAAATTCATTCATGAAAGTACCTGAGTAGTCATCTTAAGAATTTCTTCTCTCAGGAGAAACTCATCTCTGAAAATTGTGGTTCTACAAGTCATTTGTATGTTGAGTGATTTATTGAATTAATTGATAATATAACGGTAAGTTTGATGTATACCACCGCACAAATTGTGGCTTATATCTGGGAATGCTAGCAGATTGTTTTCACTATGGTAGGAATAGCGAAATAACTACATTACCATGGTTTCAGTTACAAGAAATTGATTAAGATTCCTCATGTTAGAAGGAATGTACATGGCCTGTAGTGCCAAACTGATTGCCAGCCAGAAAGAGTTTCTCGTTTAATAAAACCACACTGACGCGCTGCACTTGTCTTCTCCATGTTACCGGGCTAATGCATTAGCCCGGTAACATGGAGAGCTGAAAAAACACTAGCCAAAAAAGATTTTTCCTCCTCATCAACTCCTCATTTTTCTCCTCACTTTTTGTTTTCCTCACTGCGAAAACAGGTGAGGAATTCATGATTTTTTATCCTTAAAAATCAATATGATTAGTGCTCCTCACTTTTTCTGTATATATGCAAGAAAAGTGAGGAAAACGGTGAGTTGTAAAATCCTTCTCCTCACCACTCCTCACTTTTTTACTCATTTTTTAATTTTCATTATTCTGGTTAACAATGGTGAGTTCCTGCCCGTTGCGGGTAATCAACTTTTCTTGCTCTAACTTGGTCAACCAGCGGCTGAAATTCTTCACATTCACGCCCATAGCTTTTAAATCATCACGGACAAGGGTAATATTGCAAGGTTCTCTCAGAGCAGTGCGCGACCGGATGCATTGCCACAATGCTGTGTGGTTATCGGTTTTATTGGAAATATGACCGATGTCTTCTTCTTCAACCGGATCACGTGGCCTGTCAATCAGAGCCAGTGACGTAATATCCTCACCGTCTTTATCAGTAAAAAGCTCCACCACGCGCATATCATAGGCTTTGGTTTCCGGTTCTTCGGCATCTTTCATTTTGGTACAGGTGATAACCAGCGCACCGCCTTTTTTTCCTTCCCGGTTGATCCGGTATTCAACATCCAGCGCAGCACGAAAGGCACTGGAACCTCTAGCCCCTTTGCTTTCATCCTTGCCTGAATGGTGAACCACGAGAATGCTTGCCCCTGTTTTGGCTTTTAATTCATCACAGCCCCGGACGAACGCACCCATATCTTTTGAATCATTTTCATCAGCCCCACCAAAACAACGAGCGAGGGTGTCCAGAATAATCAGGCGGACAGGTTTACCTGTTTCAGCTTCAACCTGTTGGGCGGCAATCACCAGTTCATGCACTTCGGCAGGCGAGGCCGGAAATACTGGGGTGTTGATCAGATACATATTTTCAACAGCCTGACCATTGACGATTTCCCATGCTTTGATGCGCCGGGGTACGCCGATCCCGCCTTCACCGACAACGTACAGTACAGAACCCTGCGCAACCTGTTTTCCTGCCCATGCCTTACCTGTAGCAATATGACAGCCCCATGCGCCCGCCAGAAAACTTTTGTATGATCCACTCGCTCCGTAAATGCTGCATAGGGAATGCGCCGGAATAATACCTTTAACCACGTAGTCTAACTGGGTATCAAAGCCTTCTGAGCCGATTGATAGTGGTAATTTTGTTTTGCGATTAGGGTAAATGCTTTCAACATTGTCATAACGACGGCTTTCTATTGTGTGACGGTTCATTGGTTTCCCTGCCTGATATAACCCGTTACTGAATGCCTGCTTTGTTACTTCAATGCCGTGTTGTTGCCGATAATCGTCCCAATCAGCTTTGATATTATCCGGTGGCAATGTGACCCAGCCATTAACCGCAAGAGCCGCTTTTTCTGCTGAAATTTTGCCAATATTTGTTTTGGGTTTGCCGTTTTTCTCCAATTCATCGGGATGATACCAGTCATTATCTGCTGCAATAATGATTTTCGTGTCAGGCCAGCGTTCCCGAACGGCTTTTGCGACAGAATACAAATTGCCTGCATCCAGTGCCGCCAAAACAGTACCTTTATAAAGTTGGTTAACCGTTAGTGCCGTGGCATAACCTTCGGTAATGATCACCGTGTCAGGTTGCTCTCCCAGTTCTGACAACGCAATAAACGCGCTTTTTTTCTGGCTGCCGGACAGTAATTTTTTCTCACCATTGGGTTTGATAATCTGCGCACCTGTTACTTTTTTATCCAGTGTTGTCAGAGCCAACACTGCCGAATTATCAGGCAACAGTCGTTGATTAGGATAATGCAGCCCTTTTGTCGTCAGATAGGGAGATTGCCCGATGACAGCTTGCGCCATCAGTGCCGCCACTCTTTCGGCAATGGGCTGTGTTGGATAGATGGTTTCTTTGGCGGGCTTGAGTTCCAGTAAAGGCAATGCCTGCACGTTAGCAACCACTTTTGCTGCTTCAAGAATCGAGATCCCATTGGTTCTAGCCACTAAATCCAGCCCATCACCATAGTTCGGCGCATCACACTGGCGACAGTACCAGTTGCCGTGATGATGGTCGTCGATAAAGTGAAAGCGGTCAGTGCCGCCACAAACCGGACAGGCACCATGTTTACCTTTTGCCGGAACAGTGATGCCACAGGCAGGCAGCAGGTTTTGCCAGGAATACATGGCGGAGGTTTTTACGGTTTGGATCAGGTCAAGCGGTTTTGGGATATTTGATGTTTTTTGAACTGTAAATTTAGGGCGAGTTTGGGTATGCTGTGTATCAGCCATCATTTTTACCTTGCTTAATGGTTGTTGGTGATACGCCTCAGATGTGTTCTCAGCACACTGGGGCGTTGTGTTTTATAGTACGTTTCTTATGTCATAGTTTTTTCTGCGTTATGCCGCTCGCGATTCCGCGATCCGCTGAACAATCCAGTTATCAATTTCAGCTTCAATAAAGGCGATGGAACGTGGGCCGATTTTGACCTGTTTCGGAAATTCACCATCGCTAATCAGTTTGTAGATCCACGCTTTGCTATAACCTGTTCTGCGCTGCACTTCCGGCAAACGAATCAGGCTGGTTTTCAATGCTGTCATTGTCATATTAATTCTCCTGTTACCGAGTCCCTGAGCGCTCATTGTGGACGTTGCTTGATGACAGGCGGATTATTTAAAAAGCAAGATTAAATGAACAGCGTTAATTGTTTTTCTCCCGATGAAAATTAACGGGTTGCAAATTGTACTAGAGGTTTTTTCTGTCACGCAGCGGTTTGGCGAAGTCATACGGTGTAATGGCCTTTTCCCGGTTTGCATCCAGATAATCCGCCCACCACTGCACCATCAGCCGCCGTTCGTCCAGATATTTAGACGTATGAATATAGGCTGCCCGGACGTTGTTGCGTTCGATATGACTGAGCTGGCGTTCGATGGCGTCATCGCTCCACAGGCCGGATTCCCCCATTGCGCCGCGCGCCATCGTGCGGAAGCCATGCCCGCAGACGTCGGTTTGGGTGTCGTAACCCATCGCCCGTAATGCCTTATTAACGGTGTTTTCACTCATGACTTTCGCGGAGTTATGATCACTGGGGAACATCACTTCGCAGTTACCGCTCAGTGCCTGCAACGATTTGATAAGCAAAACAGCCTGACGGCTCAACGGTACAAGGTGATCGGTTTTCATTTTCATACCGCGCTCAGAAAAGCGAACGCCTTTAATGGGTTGCCTTGTGGCTGGAATCTTCCACACCGCATTTTCAAGGTCGATTTCCTGCCAGCGGGCAAATCTCAGCTCACTGGAGCGGACAAATGTTAGCAGCGCCAGTTCTACCGCGATCTTGGTCAGTAAGCGCCCGCGATAGGAAGATAAGCGAGCTAAAAAGTCAGGCAAGTATTCATGGGGCAGTGCGGGATGGTGACGGGATTTTGTGGTGGTGAGTGCGCCGGCCATATCATTAGCTGGGTTGGACTCCAGAATATCATTCTGGACTGCATAGCGCATGATAGCTGTGGTGCGCTGCCGTAGACGTTGAGCAATATCATGTTTGCCCTGTTCATCAATGGCCTTGACCGGAGCTAAAAGCTGGCTGGTACGTAATGTGGTAATATCGCGGGAGCCGATATGCGGGAAAATATACTGCTCAAGGCTGCGCAGCACTTTTTGACGGTGGCTGTCGCTCCAGCGTTTGTTACTGGCGTGCCATGCACGGGCGACCTGTTCAAAGGTATTCACTTTGGCAGGCGAGGGCGCACCTATTTTCTCAGCTTTGGGATCAATGCCTTGTGCCATCAGCTTTTTGGCTTCATCGCGTTTAGCACGGGCATCAGCTAATGATACCGCCGGATAAACGCCGAACGCCAGACGGTCTTCTTTCTTATCGGTGGGGCGGTAATACTTCATTCGCCAGTATTTCGAGCCACGAGTAGTGACTTCTAAATAAAGACCGCCGCCATCGGCGAGTTTGTAGGTTCTTTCTTTGGGTTTTGCAGTTTCGATTTGCCGTGCGTTTAGTTTCATTATTAAGGGCATTCCTGTAATCGAACGGTAAGTGCCCCGAATTATGCCCTTCGCTGCATCTTGATTGCAACAGACGAAACTAGACGTAGAAATAGATAATAGTGTTGATTTTGCTGGATTTGACAGGAATTGTTTTACTGGGCTGGACTTCACTGGAAGTTGAAGTGGTGCCCGGACTCGGAATCGAACCAAGGACACGGGGATTTTCAATCCCCTGCTCTACCGACTGAGCTATCCGGGCTAACGGGGCGCATTAAACCGTATTCAGCCCAATCCGTCAAACACTTTCTGTGAAAAAATCATTAAAATTGATTGTTCGCTGTATTTTTATACCAACTTAGTGTGGTTATTCAGCTTGGGCCGCTTTTTATTAACTTAACGCCCCATTTTTTCGGCATTTTGCGATGGTTATAATATCCTCAGCCAGCAGTTTTGCCGTCAGGACATCTTCAAGATCTCTTTTCACGAGTAGCTTACTAAGACATCCTTCAAGGATAAGTTCCATCTGTTTGGCGATTTGTTGAACATCTTCAATGTCGAGTTGCTGCAATAACTCCGTTGAATAATGGAAGGAGTTTTGTTTTTGCAATTCTGCCAATTGATGGATCGGATGGTCTGCATCAGGGAAAGTGCTGCAAGCTGCGATGAACAGGCAACCCGGATAACGCTGTTCCTGTACTTTTTCCTTGAGAGCATCAAAGCGGGCTAATAATTTTTGTTCAGGGGTCAAATCTTCATCCAGCAGGATTTGGCGTTGCCAGATCTCAATCTGTTGGCTGTGGTAGCGTAAGCAATCGTAGAGCAGGGCCTCACGATCAGGCCAAAAATGTTTTATATGGTCAATATCAATATTCAGGGGAGTTAAAAGTGTCTCCAGTGTTGCTGACAGGCCATGTTGTTCCAATAAGTTCAGGGCATGGCTAAGCACATATTCACGTTGCACGGTGGCTCTCCTTCCAGATTATTTTTGTTGTAAATGCTGTATTTGCTGCACATGCTGGTTAAAACGTTCTGCATTCATAAATCCATTGACTCGTGAATCGATTAACTCTTTTCCTTGAATATCAAAGAACAAGATAGTGGGCAGCCCTCTTACCTGCAATTTGTGTAGTAATTCTTTCTGTTTTGGCCCGTTATCTGTGACATTTGCCTGTAACAGGAGGAATTGACTCAATTGTGCCTGTACTTGTGGATCACTGAAAGTATATTTTTCGAACTCCTTGCAGGCCACACACCAGTCAGCATACAAATCCAACATAATTGGCTGATGACGATTTTCGGCTAAAATTTGGCTTAATTCTTGCCAGTCACTGATTTGTTGGAATTTTATTGCTGTCTTTTGCTGTTCTGCCGTAGGCGTTCCCCACATCCAATCTTGCAAGGGGCGTGAAGCGATAAGTGCCAGAGCCAGCAAGAGAATTTGTAAAGTACGTAGCCAGCCGTTTTTGCTGTTTAATGTTAATGCGAAAGCCCATCCTAAGAATGCAACCGCCAGCATACTCCACAATTTGATGCCCCATGTGTCACCAAGAACGCGCTCCAGTAAGAATACCGGCAGAGCCAGAATAATGAACCCGAAGGCTTCTTTAACGTATTGCATCCACGGGCCGCTGCGAGGCAGGAGTTTGTGGCCGAATAATGTGACAGCGATAAGCGGTAACCCCATACCCAATGCGTAAAGATAAAGAGTCAGACCGCCAACCAGCGTATTACCGCTTTGGGCGATATAGAGCAAAATGGCGCTGAGTGGTGCAGTAGTGCAGGGAGAGGCTATCAATCCGGCTAAGGCACCCATGCTAAATACGCCAATATAAGAGCCGCTTTGCTGTTTGTTGCTCCAATCCACCAAACGAGTTTGGACAGAAGAAGGAAGTTGTAGGTTATATAGCCCGAACATTGACAGGGAAAGCAAAATAAATAGCACTGACAGCCCGATCAAAATGTAAGGGCTTTGCAGGGCAATCTGAAATTGCAGACCCGCAGCCGCGACGATTAATCCAAGCACGGTATAAGTAAGTGCCATTCCCTGAACGTAACTTATGGCGAGCCAAAATATTCGTTTCAGGCTTTCGGGGCGTTTCTGGCCCAGAATAATGCTGGAAATCAGAGGATACATGGGCAGTACACAAGGTGTAAAAGCGATGCCAATACCAATCAACAACGCCCATAATGGGGAAAATGGAACCTCATGTTCTTTGGTTTGGGGGCTTTCCTGCTGGGATACTGCGGTTTCATTATTTGATTGGTCTGAAGCAACCACTACTTGTAATGGTACGCTTAATGTTTCAGGAGGATAACAATAACCCGCCTCTGCACATCCCTGATAAATTATCTCAAGAGAAGCGTCATTGGTGGCGGATAAAATAGGAACATCAATGCGCGCTGATTGAAAATAAACTTCACTCTTCCCAAAAAACTCATCCTCATGATCTATTCCCTTGGCATAAACAATATCACCCAATGAAGCTTGCTTGGGAATAATCCTGAATTGTTTTCGATAGAGGTAGTAACCGGGTTTGATATCCCAGTTCAGTGTGAGTTTATTTCCTTGTTGCTGAAAATCAAACATAAATGCCTGATCAGCAGGAAGGTAGAGACTTTGCCCCGGTTGTTCAAACAGTGCGTTGGCTTTGATAGGAGAAAAAGCGATACCGCTGAACAGCAGAAACAACATGAGAATACGTTTCATCATAAGTAATCTTTGGCCTGCCTGTATCGTTGAATTGATTCGTAAAATTTATTTAGTCAGCACTATAACCGATGATGCTCATAGCAGAAAGCCACTTGATTAATATTAATACAATGCTGTTTTGGGGGGAGAAAAAAGATTTTTACGATGGAAATATCTCAGGGGCGTTATTGCCCCTGAGATAATATTTCCAAATGTTCGATCGATGAATAAAACTACAAGATCATACCGCCAAACAGAAAGCCGAATGTGACAGCCAATACAACGGCAATGGTTCCCGGAATAAAGAATGGATGGTTGAAAACAAAACGCCCAATACGCGTAGTTCCTGTATCATCCATCTGTACCGCCGCAACTAATGTCGGATAAGTTGGCAGGATAAAGAGACCGGAAACCGCAGAGAAAGAAGCAATCGCGGTTAATGGCGTAACATGCAGCGCCAGTGCCATTGGCATCAGAGCCTTCGCTGTGGCTGCTTGTGAATAGAGCAACGCTGAACAGAAGAAGAAAATGATCGCCAACAGCCATGGTTGGGCATGAATCAGGCTTCCTGCTGTCTCTTTGATCCAGTCAATATTAGCCTGTACAAAAGTATCTCCCAGCCATGCAACACCCAAGATACAGATACATGCACTCATGCCCGTTTTAAAGGTACTTGAGTTCAGGATGGCATCGGTATCCACTGAGCAAATGACGGTGGTGAGGGTGGCAACACTGAGCATGATGATGAGAATGGCATTGGTGGTGCTCATTAGTGGTTTTTCAACCAGACCAACGCTTGGGCTGTTGATAATGGCATAGATAACAACACTAATAACTCCCAGCAAGAACAGGAGAACAGACAATTTTGCTTTGGGTTTAATTTGAATTTGGCTGGCACCGCGCATTTCTATCAGATTATCCGCAAGGCGCTTTTGGTAAATTGGATCATTAGACAGTTTGGAATCAAAAAGCCATGAAATAATGAATGACATCAGAATGATGGCACAAAACGTTGCGGGTAGTAACACCATCAGCAAATGAATATAACTGATGCCTTGCTCTTCCATAACTGATGCCATGTAAACAACTGCCGCAGAAATAGGGGAAGCCGTGATCCCGATTTGGGCAGAAACAACAGCAGTGGAGAGTGGCCGGCATGGCTTGATGCCCTGCTCTTTGGCGACTTCTGCAATAACGGGCAATGTTGCCAATGAAATGTTTCCCGTACCGGCAAATAAAGTCAGAAAATAAGTGACGATAGGTGCCAGTATGGTGATGTATTTCGGATTCCTTCGCAGTAATTTTTCAGTTTGCTGAACTAAATAGTCCAGCCCTCCCGCCACTTGCATGGCAGATATTGCTGCGATAACAGCCATGATAATGGAGATAACATCAAATGGAATATGGCCAGGTTTAACACCAATGGCTGCAAGGATTAATACGCCAATCCCCCCTGCAAAACCAATACCTATTCCCCCTAATCGTGCCCCCAGAAAAATGGCCAGCAGAACAATAACCAATTCTACGGCTAACATGTTACGTACTCCTTAATTTATTTGATCTTATGAAAACTTATGGTTAATACTTTGTGTTTGCAGACAATTAAAAAGGCACGCTTCCGGTTGGAATGGCGTGCCTTAATAATTAAGACGAACTCGTTATTATAAACATTTAATCAGTCATCAAAACGTTTTGCTTTATAAGTTGGATGTTTTAGGTTCTCAACGGAGAAAATATCATCTAACTGAGCTTCAGTCAGCAAGCCGCGCTCCAGCACAACTTCACGAACGCTCTTACCGGTTTCAGCACAGATCTTGCCCACGATATCGCCATTGTGGTGACCGATGAATGGGTTTAGATAAGTAACTATACCAATGGAGTTGAATACAAATCTTTCGCACACTTCTTTATTGGCGGTAATACCGTTGATACACTTCTCAACCAGATTACGGCAAGCGTTGCTCAGGATAGACATAGATTCAAACATGGCCTGACCAATCGCGGGTTCCATGACGTTAAGCTGCAACTGACCGGCTTCTGCTGCCATAGTGATACAGGTATCGTTACCAATGACTTTAAAGCAAACCTGGTTAACAACTTCTGGTACAACCGGGTTAACTTTAGCTGGCATGATTGAAGAACCTGCCTGCAATTCTGGCAGGTTGATTTCGTTAAAACCAGCGCGAGGGCCGGAAGAGAGCAGGCGCAAGTCATTACAAATCTTGGACATCTTAACAGCCAGACGTTTCAACGCGCTGTGAACCATCACGTAAGCACCGCAGTCGGAAGTCGCTTCGATCAAATCTTCTGCGGGTTGGCAAGGTAATCCTGTGACTTCGGCCAATTTTTCAATGACTAATTGTTGGTAACCTGGCGCAGTATTCAAGCCAGTACCGATCGCAGTTGCGCCGAGGTTCACTTCCAGCAGAAGTTCTGCCGTGCGGGCGATGTTTTTGATTTCTTCTTTCAACAAAATAGAGAAAGCCCGGAATTCTTGACCCAGTGTCATTGGAACAGCGTCTTGCAATTGGGTACGTCCCATCTTCAGGATATCGTCGAATTCAGCGCCTTTTCTGTCGAACCCTGCTTTCAGCAACTCAATAGACTCAATTAATTGCATCAGTGAGTTATAGACAGCAATACGGAAACCAGTAGGGTAAGCATCGTTGGTTGACTGGCTTCTGTTCAGGTGATCATTCGGGTTCAGGTACTCATATTCGCCTTTTTTATGTCCCATCAATTCCAGACCGATATTCGCCAGTACCTCATTGGTATTCATGTTCAGAGAAGTACCTGCGCCGCCTTGGAAGACATCAACAGGGAATTGGTCCATACATTTGCCAGTGTTGAGGAGTTCATCACAAGCTTTGACAATAATATCTGCAACTTTTCCTGGAATAGTATGGAGTTCTTTGTTTGCCAGTGCCGCAGCTTTTTTCACCATGACCATGCCACGAATGAACTCTGGGACATCGTTGATAGTACGGTCACTGATATAAAAGTTTTCAATCGCACGCAGAGTGTGAATACCATAATAGGCATCAGCAGGGACTTCTCGTTTACCTAACAGGTCTTCTTCGATACGAATGTTGTTTGACATGAGAACCTTCTTAAAGTTGGATACGTTTTTTACTGTTCTATTACGTGTTTGTTTAGAATAATGTTGCCGGCGACAATTGCCTTGATATTAATCACTTATCATGGAATTGTGTGCGCGATCATATGTGGATTTATTATAAATGCCTTGAACCTGGATCACTTTATAGTGCTATTTTATTAATGAAATCACATATGTGTGATTGAAGTCACGATTACAGAGATGGAAAGTCAACTTTCTGAAGTATTGAAAACTGTTACTATCATCCCCACATTATGTGATCTAACGCCATATTGTGTGTATCTGACACAATATGAATGATAAATATTGTGATGATCGATATTTACTGCGACAAACAATAAATAGTGTGAACGATAAATAATGAAAGGAGAACCGCGTGCGCTGGCTCCCACTTATTCTTATATGCCTGCTGGTTTACATTGAGTCTGTCCTGTTTGTCCGGATTGCCTCTGAAGTTGGGGTCTTGCTGACTCTGCTGCTGGTTATTCTTACTTCTTGTCTTGGTGTGTCTCTTGTACGTAACCAGGGCATTAAGAATTTTATGTCTATGCAGCAAAAAATTGCAGCGGGTGAAAGCCCTGCCGAAGAAGCCATCAAAAGTGTTTCTTTGGTCCTTGCGGGATTCTTACTGATCGTGCCCGGTTTTTTCACTGATTTTCTCGGGTTGCTGTTGCTGCTGCCGCCTGTACAGAAGCTTCTGACGGCAAAGCTGTTGCCCCATATCAATTTTTACCGTCCCAATGCCTTTTATGGTTCAAATAATCATAGTTCGGGTTCGAATAATCATGGCCCGAACCACCAGAACGGGCAGACCTTTGAGGGAGAGTATGAGCGTAGGCAAGATGACGCTTCCTATACATTGGGTGGTCAGAAACCAGATGATCAAAAAAATCATGATGAATCTGGCAGTGAACACAACAAAAAATAATGGTGTCTGCTTGGTCTGGAATTTCAATGGGTAATAAAAAAGTAAAATATTTTTTGTCGCCACCCTTGAAGTACCGATCTTAAGCCCCAACTTGTAGCTTCATGGTACTGGTTCTGTTGGGTTCTGGTATCAATCCTCTTACCTGATATGGACTTTATTTATAGGAGATCTATCAATGAACATTCGTCCATTACACGACCGCGTTATCGTCAAGCGTACAGAAGTTGAATCAAAATCCGCTGGCGGGATTGTTCTGACTGGTTCTGCGGCGGGCAAATCCACCCGTGGAGAAATTTTGGCAGTTGGCAATGGTCGCATCCTTGAAAATGGGGAAGTGAAAGCGCTGGATGTAAAAGTGGGTGATACCGTCATTTTTAATGAAGGTTACGGCGTTAAAACAGAGAAGATCGATAATGAAGAAGTATTGATCATGTCTGAAAGCGACATTCTGGCAATTGTTGAAGCGTAATCTAGTCCCTTGCGCTTAGATCTTCTTAATTGAGAATTTAAAGGAAAGACACAATGGCAGCTAAAGACGTAAAATTTGGTAATGATGCTCGTAGCAAAATGTTACGCGGTGTGAATGTACTGGCTGACGCAGTTAAAGTCACTCTGGGCCCTAAAGGTCGTAACGTAGTTTTGGATAAATCTTTCGGTGCACCTGTTATCACTAAAGACGGTGTATCTGTAGCACGTGAAATCGAATTGGAAGACAAATTCGAGAACATGGGTGCGCAGATGGTTAAAGAAGTTGCCTCTAAAGCCAATGATGCGGCAGGCGATGGTACTACTACTGCAACAGTACTGGCTCAATCGATTGTCACCGAAGGTCTGAAAGCTGTTGCTGCTGGCATGAACCCAATGGATCTGAAACGCGGTATCGACAAAGCAGTTATTTCTGCCGTTGAAGAGTTGAAAAAACTGTCCGTACCTTGCTCTGATTCCACTGCTATTGCACAGGTTGGTACAATCTCTGCAAACTCCGACGAAACTGTAGGTAAACTGATCGCTGAAGCGATGGACAAAGTCGGTAAAGAAGGTGTAATCACCGTTGAAGAAGGTACTGGTCTGGAAGATGAACTGGATGTTGTTGAAGGCATGCAGTTCGACCGTGGTTACCTGTCTCCTTATTTCATCAACAAACCTGAATCAGGTGCTGTTGAACTGGAAAACCCATACATCCTGTTGGTTGACAAGAAAATCTCTAACATCCGTGAACTGTTGCCAGTTCTGGAAGGCGTAGCCAAGGCAAGCAAGCCTCTGGTTATCATCGCTGAAGATGTTGAAGGTGAAGCGTTGGCAACTCTGGTTGTTAACAACATGCGTGGTATCGTGAAAGTTGCTGCGGTTAAAGCACCAGGCTTCGGTGATCGCCGTAAAGCAATGCTGCAAGATATCGCAACTCTGACTAACGGTACTGTTATCTCTGAAGAGATCGGTCTGGAGCTGGAAAAAGCGACTCTGGAAGATCTGGGTCAGGCAAAACGTATTGTTATCAACAAAGACACCACTACCATCATTGATGGTGTAGGTGAAGAAAGTACAATTGCTGCTCGTGTTACTCAAATTCGCCAGCAAATCGAAGAATCCACTTCTGACTATGACCGTGAAAAACTGCAAGAGCGCGTAGCTAAACTGGCAGGCGGTGTTGCTGTTATCAAAGTAGGTGCAGCGACTGAAGTTGAAATGAAAGAAAAACGCGCTCGCGTTGATGATGCTCTGCACGCAACTCGCGCAGCAGTAGAAGAAGGTGTTGTTGCTGGTGGCGGTGTTGCACTGGTTCGTGTTGCTGGCGCTATCGCTGGCCTGACTGGTGACAACGAAGATCAGAACGTTGGTATCCGTGTTGCAATGCGTGCAATGGAAGCGCCAATGCGTCAGATCGTAGACAACGCAGGTGAAGAACCTTCTGTTGTTGTGAACAACGTGAAAGCAGGTAAAGACAACTACGGTTATAACGCTTCAACTGAACAGTACGGCGACATGATCGAAATGGGTATCTTGGATCCAACTAAAGTAACCCGTTCTGCACTGCAATTCGCAGCTTCTATCGCTGGCCTGATGATCACCACCGAAGCGATGGTGACTGAACTGCCTAAAGATGACAAAGCTGACTTAGGTGCAGCTGGCGGTATGGGCGGCATGGGTGGAATGGGCGGCATGATGTAGTGCTGTTCATCCTGATGATGGAATTGCCCATCCGTTAGGACAACACTTTGAAGGCGAGCAGGAAAAACTTGCTCGCCTTTTTTGAGGGAAGTTATGCGAATTAAAATTTTAATTGGTGCGTCAGTATTATTATTGGCAGGATGTACAACGAATCATCAGTTAACCTCCGCTGGCGCTAATGTGCAATTTGTGGAGACTCAACCGGGCAGTGAATGCCAGCGGTTAGGTGAAATTACCGGTACGCAAAGCAACTGGCTCAATGGTGTTAGCGGCGAGAGCAGTTCTATGCGCAGTGCAGCCAATGACTTACGCAATAAAGCTGCTGAAATTGGTGGAAACGTCATCTATGGCGTAAACAGTCCATCGGAGAATTTGCTGGGTAGCTTTGTACCTCTTGATAGCAAAATGGTCGGTCAGGTCTATAAGTGCCCTTAGGCATTAATGGCAGAAAAATAAAAGAGATAGCCCCGTAGAAGAGATGGTGTTGTCTATCCGAAGTGGATATAAAAATCGATGGGGTTAGTGAAAAATAAGTTTGGGCAATGCTCAGAAAAAACGTTTTGAAATAGCCATAATGACATATACGTTTGGTTTCTGGCGCTGCCCATTCTGAAAATCTTCAATGATGAAGTCAGCCCGCTCAGTGATTGATGGGCACTAATTTTGTTTTAACTCTAAATCCAGAGGCGTTTTGCTTGGTTCTCCCCCGATTTCCCTTGTCAGACAAGGCACTAAGTAACCGGATATCTTTGACAATAATTCCCGCATAATGGCTTTTGCTTCTCCATCACTCACAAGAAAATGGGCAGCACCTTGAACTTTATCCAGAATGTGGATGTAGTAAGGCAAAATACCTGCATCAAATAGCGCGTTACTTAAATCAGCCAGAATATCTGCATTATCATTGACATCACGTAGCATCACACTTTGATTTAACAGAGTCACACCAGCTTGTTTCAGCCTCATCATACTTTCCCGGAAGGCATCATCAATTTCATTGGCATGGTTGATATGGGTGACCATGATCACTTGCAAATGGGTTTGTGCTAAACGGTTACACAGTGAAAGCGTGATTCTGTCAGGGATAACAACTGGCAAACGCGTGTGGATCCGCAGCCGCTTAATGTGTGGGATAGATTCAATGTGACTGATTAACCAATCCAGCTCATGATCTTTTGCCATCAGAGGATCACCACCGGAAAAGATAATTTCATCAAGCTCAGGGTGTTGAGCGATATAATCCAGAGCAAGCTGCCAGTTGTTTTTATTGCCCTTGTTATCTTCATAAGGGAAATGACGGCGGAAACAATAACGACAATTTACCGCACATCCCCCTTTGACCAATAACAAGGCGCGATTGTGGTACTTATGCAATAAGCCAGGTACAACACTGCATTGTTCATCTAATGGATCGGTGGAGAAACCAGAAGGCGTAGCAAACTCTTCCCGGGAAGTCAGGACTTGCAATAACAGAGGATCTCGGGGATCGCCCTTTTTCATTCGTGCTACAAACGCTCTTGGCACACGCAGGGGAAATAAACGCTTTGCCTCATTACCTTCTTTCAATATGGCATGCGTGTTTAAAGACAATAGTTGCAACAATTCATTCGGATCAGTAATAACATCCGCAAGTTGTTTTAGCCAGACTTCTCTGACAGGGTGAATATGGGTTATAATGTGTGCCATTTTTTTGGCTAAGCCATTTTGTTAAAAATTAGAGGATCTCCATGGCTACTTATAGTACCAATGAATTCCGTTCAGGTCTTAAAATCATGTTAGATGGCGAGCCGTGCGCTATTCTTGACAGCGAATTTGTTAAACCAGGTAAAGGACAGGCATTTGCCCGTGTCCGTCTTCGTAAACTGATTTCTGGTAAACTGCTGGAAAAAACTTTTAAATCAACAGATTCTGTTGAAAGTGCAGATGTCATGGATGCCAACCTGACTTATTTGTACAACGACGGTGAATTCTGGCATTTCATGAACAACGAGACTTTCGAGCAGTTAGCTGCGGATGAGAAAGCCGTTGGTGACAATGCAAAATGGCTGATCGATCAGGCAGAATGTATTCTAACTCTGTGGAATGGCCGTCCTATCATTGTAACTCCACCAAACTTCGTTGAGCTGGAAGTGGTTGAAACCGATCCAGGTCTGAAAGGCGATACCGCTGGTACTGGTGGTAAACCAGCAACCCTGAGCACGGGTGCTGTGGTAAAAGTGCCTCTGTTTGTGCAGATCGGTGAAGTCATTAAAGTCGATACCCGTTCTAACGAATACGTTTCTCGCGTTAAATAATCGAGCCCGTTATTCTAGAGAAACCGCAGCCTCTTCGTCCAGAGGTTGCGGTTTTTTGTTGTCAGCCGTTGGTCGCCATCATTGCAGCAGCCAGATCGGATAGCTATAATTCAGCTTCATTTCTTATCGTTATTCGGGACGACTCGGATAAACGTCATCTCATTGGGGACGACCCCACTTGTCATCATATAAAAAGGGAAAGACATGTCTTGGTTGATCCTTCTTATTGCGGGTTTGTTAGAAGTGGTGTGGGCGGTAAGCCTGAAATATACGCATGGTTTTTCACGTCTGATTCCGAGTCTAATTACGATCGGTGCGATGGCTGTTAGTGTAGGGCTATTGGCCTATGCCATGAAAAATCTGCCCGCAGGAACCGCATATGCAGTGTGGACAGGCATTGGTGCAGTGGGAACGGCAATTTTTGGCATTATGGTACTGGGAGAATCAGTGAATTTCGCCAGAATTTTGAGCCTTGGCTTGATCGTTGCGGGTATTATCGGTTTAAAACTAGCGAGTTGATGTTTTATAAATGGATCGGTTTATAAATGAACCCAGCACTGCGCTGGGTTCTATTTTTGATTATTTTCTTTCATAGCGCGAAGGCCATATTTCTTCTGGCGTGCGCTCTAATGCTGTCGCGATAAGACGTTCGCCTTTCGGCCAATGTCGTTGTAGGGCATTGGCAAGGGTTGATGATGCAAGCCCTGCCTCTCGTGATACTTCTGATAATGTTGTCCCACGTTTTTTCAATTCAGCAATAATATCAGCGGAATGCCAGTCTTTTTTTTCCATCCTTAAGATCTCCAATTAGCTATCGTTTTTTCAATTAAAAAGTAAGTTATTAAACAGTAGACTATAAGTCACACATCATATCATAACTCAAATTGAATAGTGACTCATAGTCCGTGGTCGGATAAGTAACACGAATCGATACTTATCGGATGAAAACATCGAACAACATCAGATCCCTTTTTGGGCAAAGAATTAGATATCTCAGGAAAGAAGCAGGGATGTCGCAGGAGGCTTTTGCCGATAAATGTGGATTAGATCGAACTTATGTCAGCGGTATTGAACGCGGCGTCAGAAATCCTACCTTAGAAATTATTTATGTGATTGCCAATGGATTACAGATTGAACTGAATGATCTGTTTGATTTTAAAACAATGCTTCCGCCTCATTAGGGCTAATTATCGATAGCACTTCTCTGCAATAAAAAACGTCATTCTTTCTTCTCCTTCATCATTCAATTTATTGACTACGATCTGAATGATGAAGGCGATCCTCAATTTTGCTCGTGATTGTTTGTAACTTATATTCTTTTTTTAAATATGATATGTGTTTTTGACATATTATGAAGTGCTGCTGATGGGGATAAGACTTGTTGAATAGAATTTCCTTTAACCACTGAATCAAGGGGCCGTCTCAATGGTCAAAGGATATATTCGCATGATGATTAAGCGGGCTCTTCCCGAACAGACTTATGACTTGTAAGTTCAATAAGTTGTTTCGCCAATGTTTTTCAACGCATCGATCACTAATTGCCAAAATTTAGCTTGATCCAATTTAACGGCAACTTGTGTGTGGCAATCTTCAGGCGGTGGAAAACGGAAATCTGCGACTGTCATTCCTGTTGTTAAGGCTCCGGTTAGCTCAATATTGACGGGGACTTTTTGGGTCGTCATAACAGTAGGGTCGATCACATAGGCCACCGCACAAGGATCGTGAACCGGAGGATAACCAAATCCTTGGCTCTCACGATACCTGTCCCCATAAAATTGGAGTGCATCCAAAACGAATTGAGCAGAATGTGTTTTAATCTGGGCAATCTTCTCAATAACTTCAGGCGTCGCTTGAGCCTGATGAGTGAGATCTAAACCCACCATTGTCAGAGGCCATTTTTCATTAAAAACAATGTGTGCGGCTTCCGGATCGATCAAAATATTAAATTCAGCAACAGCGCTTCTGTTACCTTTGTGGTAGCCGCCTCCCATCAATACCACTTCTTTCACTCGCTCGACGATCTGCGGAGCTTTGCGTGCAGCCATGGCGATATTCGTCAGACCCGCAGTCGGAACCAGAGTGACGCTTTTAGGCGGATTTTCCATAATCACATCAATGATTAAATCCACTGCATGACGGGCATCCAACCTCATTGCTGGTTCAGGCAGAATAGGGCCATCCAGGCCAGTCTCGCCATGAATGTCCGGTGCTGTTTTGATCTCCCGAACGAGTGGTCGATGGCATCCTGCTGCGAAAGGAATATTGCTAATATTGGCAATTCGGGCAACGCACAGCGCATTATGGGTTACTTTATTCAGAGTTTGGTTGCCAACGACGGTCGTTACAGCCAATAGTTCAATATTTGGATTTCCGTGAGCAAGCAAGAGAGCAATGGCATCATCATGCCCGGGATCGCAATCAAGGATAATTTTCTTGGGTAGCATATTTGTTCCTTTTAGTGATTATGCCTTTCATCTTTCAGGCGGCTGTTTTGGTTACAATCCGAAACTTATTAGGCACACATGCAAATATCCCTTTCAGAATAATTCAGTATTAAAAAAATTCCTCTTCCATCTATCACAAAATGAAAACATAAAACTCATCATTTTTTAATGAATATTTTAATAATTGTGATTTGATTAACATGAAAACAACAAACAATTTGAGCATTTTAAGTACATGTGATTCATATATACCTTGAGATGAAATGCACAGACAGCGATTTGACATATTATTATTAACTTATTAATGTTTTTGTTGGTGTGCTTGTTAAACTTTTGTGAATACACCTAAATAATCAATGTTCAATAAATATGATAAATCTCCCTGAAAAAACAGAATAGCAATGTAACTGGATGTATATCATCAGGGGATAGATACACACGGGGTATAGCATGAATAATAAACTTGATTCATTAACATACTATGCGGCAACTAAGAAATATGATCTCCACTTTCCAATGCTGACAGAAGATTTGGATGTTGATGTCGTTATCATTGGTGGGGGATTCTCTGGTATCAATACAGCATTAGAACTCGCTGAAAAAGGGATCACCAATATTGCTATTTTGGAAGGCCGGACTCTGGGGTTTGGGGGGACAGGTCGTAATGGCGGGCAAGTGATGACAGGTATCGGTCATGACTTGGATAAGATCAAACGCCATGTTGGTGAGAAAGGTCTGGAAACAATATTCAAAATCAGCAGCTTGGGAGCCAGTATTATTCGTGACCGGATTGCCAAATATGATATTCAGGCAGATTTTTGTCAGGGTTATGCTTATCTTGGCTGGAATCCACGGCATGATAAAACCCTGCGGGGCTGGCTGGAAGGCTTCCGTGCCGCTTCCCCTGATGAGGAAATCGAGCTTTATACAGGGTCTGATGTCAAAAAAGTCATTGGGTCAGATCGCTATACCAGTGCATTGAAACATATGGGTGGCGGTCATGTTCATTCACTCAATCTGCTTTTAGGCGAAGCTAAGGCTGTCTCCGAATACGGTGTTAAAATTTTTGAAAATAGTCAGGTCTTGAATATCGAATATGGCCCGCGGGTCACGGTGCGTACAGCAACCGGCTCAGTTCGTGCCAGCAAGATGTTGTGGGCATGTAATGGCTTCTTGGATGAAGAGCTCGAACCCACTATCTACAGAAAAACTATCAATACGTATGCCTTCCAATTGATGACAGAAGAACTGCCCGAAGAGTTAATTGAACGAATAAGCCCGATTCGCGGTGCATACAGCGATATCAGTCCCGTCATTGATTATTACCGTGTCACTAACGAAAATCGCCTGTTATATGGCAGTGCGACACAGTTTATTGAATATATTCCTTCCGATTTAAAAGCATGGAACCGCAATATCATGCTGAAAACCTTCCCTTACCTGAAAGACGTGAAAATAGAATTGGCATGGGGCGGACCATTATGTTGCAGCGTTAATTTGTTCCCGCAAATTGGTTCCCTGCCTAAGCATAAAAACGTGTTCTATGTTCAGGGGTACTCAGGCTTTGGTGTAACCCCGAGTCATATTATTTGCAAAATTCTTGCTGAAGGAATGAGCGAAGGCTCCGATCGTTATTCACTACTAAGCTCTATTCCACATCTCGATGTTATTGGGAAAGACAGCCTTAGGAATATATTGCTCTCTGGCGGCAAAATTTGGCACCAAACTTCGGGTTATTGGAAAGGACGTCGTTAATCGGATCTCTGTTTAGCATTTTTCCCACGATTTTTTTGAACGGTAACTGTTAAAAGGTAAAAGTCATGATCAAGCCATTATTATTAGATAAAGCCCTTCCTGAATTAATGCCCATTGGCAGTGTCACTAATCTTGGTTCTGTTGTGGTAGAGGGAGATCCGCAGGCGAGTGCGGCCATGATCCACGGAGCACCATCGGATAATCTGACTTGCGGTATTTTTGCCTGTACCAAGGGCAAATTTAAAATGGTCTACCCCTTTGATGAGATGGCAACAGTGCATGAAGGCTCAATAAAACTGACGGATGTCAAAACTGGGGTTACGGTTGAATATCATGAAGGTGACTCGTGGTTTGCGGCAAAAGGGACTGAAGTACTGTGGGAAATCACCAGTGAACGTTTCGTCAAACATTACATGGCTTGTATAAACGGACAAGTGTCTGGCTAGACTGAGGAAGAGATGATGAGTGAAGTTAATTTGCTGGAGTCTGTAACCGCTTTTCTGCGACGTTCTCACGGCCATTATATTAATGGAGTCTCTATTCTTGGTCAGGAAAATGAAACTTTCTCTGTTGTTAACCCCGCAACGGATGAAACGATAGCTACGGTTAATCAAGGAGGAGAGGCCGAAGTTAATCAGGCAATGAAGGCGGCATCAACTGCCTTTCACGGTGTATGGGCAGAAACTTCACCCCTGGAACGGGGAAATTGCCTGAATCGGCTGGCTGATTTATTGCTGAAAAATAGCGAAGAACTGGCACAACTGGAAAGCTTATGTTCAGGCAAACCCATCCAGTTATCCCGCATGCTGGATGTGGGGGCATCTGCCGATTATTTACGCTATTTTGCCGGATGGTCGAGCAAAATCAGCGGAGAAACATTGGATGTTTCATTGCCCTCATTTAAAGGAGAGAAATATACCGCGTTTACCCGCCGTGAACCGATAGGCGTAGTGGTTGGTATTATTCCGTGGAATTTCTCCATCATGATTGCTATCTGGAAATTAGGGGCAGCGCTGACCAGTGGTTGTACCGTTGTGCTGAAACCCAGTGAATATACCCCCTTAACCATGCTGCGTGTGGCAGAACTGGCAAAAGAAGCCGGAATCCCTGATGGTGTGATTAACATCGTCAATGGGTCTGGTGCTGGTGTTGGGTCACATCTGCTGACTCATCCTCTGTGTGCCAAGGTCACTTTTACGGGTTCAGTGCCTACAGGAAAGCTCATTGGCAAATCTGTCATGGAACATGGGCTGTTCCGTGCAACGCTGGAGTTAGGTGGTAAAAATGCGGCTGCTTTCCTGTCGGATATGCCTGTCGAGAAGATTGTTGATGGGGTATTGGAAGCTGGTTATATGAATCAGGGGCAAATCTGTGCAGCTGCGGAACGTTTTTATATTCCTTCTGTTCATATGGATGCGGTTTTGAAATTACTTTCTGAGCGCTTGTCTGCGATGAAAATGGGTTCTCCCCTTGATGAAACGACGGAAATAGGGCCTTTGGCAAATAAAGAGCATTATGAAAAAATTCTGTCTTTGTTTGAAAAAGCGCGTCAGGAGGGGAGTGAAATCGTATATGGCGGCCATGCTGTGGAAAGGAAGGGTTTCTTTGTTATGCCAACCGTGATCCGTGCCAAAAGTGCTGACGATACATTGATGAAAGAAGAAACATTCGGGCCAATTGGTACTTTCCTCAGTTATGACGATGAGGAAGAACTGATTGCCATGATGAATGCAACACCATTCGGTTTATCCGCCAGTTTATGGACTAACGACCTGGGCAAAGCGATGCGTATGACATCTCGCATTGAAGCGGGAATACTATGGATCAACATGCATACGTTCCTCGATCCTGCCGTTCCATTTGGGGGAATGAAATCCTCTGGGATGGGGCGTGAATTTGGCAGCGCTTTCATTGAGCATTATACGGAACTGAAGTCGGTCATCATGCGTTATTAACGGAATGCTGGTTTATTGGTAGAGCGCCATCCGGCCTTTAGCTGCTGTGGCGCTTCATTTCACTTTTCATCTTTTAAAAAATCTTCCTGTCATCAGAATGTCGTCATAGGTTCAAATAACTGTCATGTGACATATCTATTATCCGGGCAACTCAACATGCTGATTTTTCATCTTTGACCCAATGGATTTTAAGGTACAGCCGGCAAGGCTATACTTGAAAGACGACGGGTATATTCATCTGACTGCAAGGAAAAACCTATGTCGCGTAATTATGAAAAAAAGCTGCTTGCTGCTGCCATTACTGTATTGATGTCAGGAGCTGTTATGCCTGCTTGGGCCGCTGGCGATTCAAATCACATTATGGCGCAACAGCGCGCAGCGCAAGGTAATATGACTGAATTTGGTGGTGCGCGCCGTTTGACTCAAGATCAAACTGAAGCACTTAAGGCCGCCCTGAGTAACAACAAAGCGAAAAATGTGATTTTGTTTATCGGCGATGGCATGGGGGACTCTGAGATTACCATTGCGCGTAATTATGCAGAAGGCGCTGGTGGATTCTTTAAAGGGATCGACGCATTGCCATTTACCGGACAATATACTCACTATTCGCTGGATAAGAAAACGCAAAAACCCAACTACGTGACGGATTCAGCGGCGTCCGCCACCGCATGGTCAACGGGAGTGAAAACCTATAACGGGGCATTAGGCATTGATGTTTTTGGTAACGCTCACTCATCCCTTTTGGAATTGGCCAAAAAGAACGGTAAAGCAACGGGAAATGTGACGACATCTGAAATTCAGGATGCGACTCCAGCGGCCCTGTACGCACATATCACAAACCGTAAATGTTATGGCCCGGAAGAAACATCAAAAGAATGTCCCACGAATGCATTAGAAAATGGCGGTAAAGGTTCCATAACTGAGCAATTACTGGCAACACGCGCTGATGTGACTTTGGGGGGCGGTGCGAAATCATTTACCCAACAATCAGTATCCGGCATCAATAAAGGAAAAACATTACAACAACAGGCATTGAGTCAGGGATATCAATGGGTAACCGATGCGCAGTCGTTAACTGCCGTCAAAGAAGCCAATCAACAAAAGCCCTTGTTAGGTTTGTTCCATGATGGAAATATGGACGTCGCCTGGGCAGGGCCAAAGGCGGTTTATCACGGTAATATCAATGAAAAGCCTGTGAAGTGCGACGTAAATTCTAAATTAAATTCTAACGCACCGACTTTGCAGCAAATGACAGAAAAAGCGATTGATTTACTGAAGGAAAACAAAAATGGCTTTTTCCTGCAAGTCGAAAGTGCTTCGATTGATAAACAGGATCATAATGCCAATCCTTGTGCGCAGATTGGTGAAACTGTCGCTTTAGATAAGGCGGTACAAGTAGGGCTTAAATTTGCGAAAGAACAGGGTGATACGTTAGTGATTGTGACTGCTGATCATGCACATTCCAGCCAGATCATTGGGCCTGATGCAAACTCGCCGGGTTTGACGCGTTCATTGATTACTAAAGACGGGGCTGTCATGACAGTAAACTACGGGAATTCGGAAGGAGGTAGCCAAGGGCATACAGGAGCACAGTTACGGGTTGCTGCTTATGGCCCACATGCCGCTAATGTTGTTGGACTAACCGATCAGACGGATCTGTTTTTTACCATACGCGACGCAATGAATTTGAAATAAATGAATCTGAACAATAAGGGCAGGGAAATAAAATAGAAAAGTGAAGAAAAGGGAGATAAAAAGAAGGAAAATGAAACAGTGGTGCGAAGGGGGGGACTTGAACCCCCACGTCCGTAAGGACACTAACACCTGAAGCTAGCGCGTCTACCAATTCCGCCACCCTCGCAGGTACTGCCATTTATCCCATTTGTTTAACCGATAGTTATCTGATTTGGTGCGAAGGGGGGGACTTGAACCCCCACGTCCGTAAGAACACTAACACCTGAAGCTAGCGCGTCTACCAATTCCGCCACCCTCGCATATTCAGACACTATTACTTAAACGAATAGCTTGGAGGCGCATTCTAGAGATTTTATGGCTGGCGTCAATCATTATTTAGTGGAAGAAAGAGTGATTGGTGTAAAAATCAGCATGTTGATGTTTTGGCGAAATTGCCTGCTCGTTAAGCTGGAGCAGGCAAAACGGGGAGCCTGTTTAAAGCCTAAGTTACTTCTTTGTTGCTTGATACACTTTGAATTTGCCTGTTTGTGCAAGCACTTCATGTTTGCCAAAGGCACTATCTAACAGAGCAGGATAAGGTAAGAAAGCGTTTGCAACGATCCGCAATTTCCCCCCTGATTTCAGATAGTTTGGTGCCATACGGATCATATCGTCAGCCGCGGTCAAATTAGTTTTCAAGCCATCATGGAATGGTGGATTGGAAATGATCCAGTCGAATTTCTCTTCAATGGCAGAATATACATTGCTGGTGACGACATTGCCTTCCAACTTATTGGCTTTCAGCGTTGCTCTACTGGATGTGATTGCGGCAGCACCGACATCACTCAATGTCAAAGTCAAATCAGGGTTTTTCTTACCCAGTACGCTTGCCAATACTCCTGCGCCACAGGCCATATCCAACAGACTACCGGAAATGGGGGCATTAAAAGTTGAAAGCAGCAGACGACTGCCTACATCCAGATCATCCTGGCTGAACACGCCGGGCAGTGTATTAACAATGACATCTCCCACTTGATAGCTGTTCCACCAGTTATTTTGATCAAACTGAACCTGATTTTTCAGTTGACCATAAAACAGACTGCAACGGCGGGCAGTATCAATTTTATGGAAAGTAGCTATACCTTCCATCAATTTATCAACGCTACGTACGCCACTGCGGTTTTCACCCACAATAAAAAGATCAGTGTTGGGAGACAGAACGGAAAACAGATTACGTAGCTGAAAACGTGCTTCATGCTTGCTTTTTGGCCAATAATAAATCAGCGTATCACACTCTTTGATAAATGTGCTGTCTGCCACAAGGCCAAAGTAAGCATTGTCACCGAGTTGACGAATCAGGGATTGCCAATGGTGGTACTGATTCGTATGCACCCGTACACTTGCAGCTTCGATTTCTGTCGCAAGATTGTCCTGAAGATCACCGGCAAAAAGCAGATGATGGGAGCGGAATTGCTCATGATGGCGCAGGATAACTTCGCTGGCCGGGGTTAATACTGACATCTATGAATAGCTCCTTATAAATCTTTTATCCAAGTATAAATACCAGTGGGCAGTATTGAAATGCCGTACTGATTGGCGCAAAGATAAGCCCTCTGATAATATATTACCTGTTATTTTTTATGGCAGATGGAATAAAACACGATGACGAAGCGTGACAGATTACTCTCCCAGTTGGGGATTACTCAATGGGTTTTGCGTAGCCCGATGGCCTTGCAAGGTGAATTATCTGTCCTCATCCCTGATTCAACCCGTCTATTGATCATTACCCATGATCATATTGACTTAAGTCATTCATTATTTGCTGATATTTTTACAGCCATGGGGATTGATGCCTCATCGGTATACTGCATCACGACAAAAGATGTTGAGCTACTTTCGGAATCAATCCACTGCCCGTACTGGCTGCTGGGGGTTGATATTACCCTATCAATACAAGGGATTTCTTTGAGAAGCCCGGCATTAAATGACTTATCTCTTGATGGGAATGCAAAACGCGCTCTTTGGCAACAAATTTACCATTATGAAGAATATTTCTCTATTAACTCCCGTTGATCTTCCCACAGCATTTCAAATAGAACAGGCCAGCCACGCATTTCCTTGGAGTGAAAAAACGTTTTACTCCAATCAGGGCGAGCGCTATCTCAACTATAAAATAATGTTGAATGACCAGATTATCGGTTTTGCGATAACGCAATATGTGATGGATGAAGCCACACTATTTAATATCGCCATTGATCCTGAATATCAATCAAGGGGATATGGCAGGGCATTGTTAAACCATCTCATTGATAACTTGCCTGAAAAGCAGATAAACACCCTATGGCTTGAGGTGCGGCGTTCAAATCAATCCGCTATCCGGTTATATGAAGATCTGGGTTTCAATGAGGTTTCTATCCGTAAGAATTATTACCCGACTGCGACGGGAAAGGAAGATGCCATTATTATGGCGTTGCCGTTGTTTGGTGGAGTCTCATAAACTTTCATTCATTTATTTTGGTTGATTTATGCTCTGTTTTTGTTCAGAATTTGATTTGTGATGTCAGAAAATATATGACTTTTTCTGTCTAATAGGCTTCTGTTACATAGGGGAAATTATGACAATTTCACAATCGATAAGGCAATGTGTTCACAATTATGAGTTAGGCGAACTATTCACGAGTGAATTTTTTCTGTCCCTTGGTTCGCGTGCGGCAGTGGACAAGGCACTTTCACGTATGGTTGAAAAGAAAGAAATTGAGCGTGTTGCGCGTGGTATCTTTATTAAGCCAAAGGAGAATCGGTTTGTTGGAAAAGTACGCCCAGATGTCACAAAAGTTGTGGAAATGATCACGGGACAAAATGGAGAAACTATACAAATACATGGTGCTGAAGCGGTTCGGAGATTTAAGCTAAGTACCCAAATGTCAACAAATCTGGTTTATTACACCAGCGGCTCATCAAGACAGATAAGAATCGGGAATCGTAAGGTAAAACTGATTCACACTTCCAGCCAGCGCAAACTTCAATATGCGGGTACAAAAATTGGTATGGCTATTTCAGCCTTATGGTATTTAGGTAAAGACGCTGTCACGCCTGCAACGGTAGAACAAATTCGTAGTTTAATGAGTGAAGAAGAGTTTGGTTTACTGAAAATGTGTAAATTACCTGCGTGGATGTCATCAGCAGTTCAAAACATTAATTGTGAGATGGTCCATGATTGATTCTTATTTTTCGATAACACCTGATGAGCAGCGCGCTGTATTGGGATACGCGGCAGATAAATTAGGGCGTTCTGAAAATGTCTTAGAAAAGGACATTTGGGTTTGCTGGGCATTAAAAACACTATTTAGCCTGCCAGAAGCGCCCCCTATGGCTTTTAAGGGGGGAACTTCGCTGTCAAAAGTTTTTAATGTTATTAATCGGTTCTCTGAAGATATTGATATCACTCTGGATTATCGGCACTTTGTAAATGATTTTGATCCTTTCTCAGAAAAGCATAGTAAAAACAAGCTGAAAAAGCTGAGTGAGCATCTCAAACAGCAGGTACACGCGTATGCGAATGAGATCGTTATCTCTCATATTAAATCTGAATTAAATAATCTTCCATCGTCTGAATCGCATGCGATTCGAATTGATGAATCGGGAGAAAAAATTTGGGTGAGCTATCCATCTGTTACAGAAGAAGCTGATGGGTATTTAAAAAGTGAGGTTTTGATCGAATTAGGGGGACGAAATATTATCGACCCAAATGAACTTCATACAGTTAAGCCTTATGTAGCGGAGCTGGTTCCTGAGCTTGAATTTCCTATAGGTCAAGTTGTTGTTTTATCGCCAGAACGTACTTTTTGGGAAAAAGCGACTTTAATTCATGTTGAATGTCGCCGTGGTCTGAGAGAAAGTGCGAGCCGCCTTTCAAGGCACTGGTACGATTTAGTGATGCTAGCCCGGCATGAGATAGGTAGTAGGGCAATGGCAGATCGGGGACTTCTTGAAGATGTCATCAGGCATAAGACTCTCTTTTTTAATGCAAGTTATGCGGGCTATGAAGAGTGTTTGGCAGGAAGATTATTGTTATTACCAAATAATGAATTATTGCCAGCGCTTAAAGCTGATTATCGAAACATGGTTTCTGCTGAGATGATATATGGTACAACCCCTTCTTTTGACGAGCTGGTAGAGGCTGTTAAACAAATCGAATATGGAATTAATTTGTGGGATTGATTCCAAATCCACGGTATTTAACTCTAATGAGAGCGCTAATCATTGGTTGTTTATAACGCCAAGTTCAGCCAAAATAAGCGCCAATCACGATTAACACGACGGATTTGAAGGCGAAGCGTCAGCAAGAGACGCTTCCTAAATGATATTAATCCGCATATAAACTAGAAGATCCCAATTGATGGCAAATTCCCCATTTCTGCAAGAAGTTGCGAAACGGCGCACTTTTGCAATAATTTCTCACCCCGACGCGGGTAAGACGACTATTACCGAAAAAGTATTACTGTTCGGACAGGCTATCCAGAAAGCGGGTACGGTAAAGGGCCGAGGTTCTAACCAACACGCAAAATCAGACTGGATGGAAATGGAAAAACAGCGTGGTATCTCCATTACCACTTCTGTGATGCAATTTCCTTATAGCGATTGTCTGGTTAACTTGCTGGATACCCCGGGGCACGAAGACTTCTCCGAAGATACTTACCGTACTTTGACCGCCGTTGACTGTTGTTTAATGGTGATTGATGCTGCGAAAGGGGTTGAAGATCGTACCCGCAAGTTGATGGAAGTGACCCGTCTGCGTGATACGCCAATCCTGACATTTATGAACAAGCTCGACCGTGATATTCGTGATCCGATGGAGCTGATGGATGAAGTGGAAAATGAGCTGAACATCGCATGTAGCCCGATTACATGGCCGATCGGTTGTGGTAAGTCCTTCAAAGGAGTCTATCATCTTTACCTTGATGAAACTTACCTGTACCAATCTGGTCAAGGCCACACTATTCAGGAAGTCCGTGCCATCAAGGGATTGGACAATCCTGAACTGGATGCTGCGGTAGGTGAAGAGCTGGCGAATCAATTGCGCGAAGAGCTGGACCTGGTCAAAGGGGCATCTCATGAGTTTGATCAGGATGCCTTTTTACAAGGTGAACTAACGCCGGTCTTTTTTGGGACTGCGTTGGGTAACTTTGGTGTTGATCATATGTTGGATGGTCTTGTTGAATGGGCGCCGACTCCGATGCCTCGCCGATCTGATGCACGTGAAGTGACTGCCAGTGAAGAAAAATTCACCGGCTTTGTCTTCAAAATTCAGGCTAACATGGATCCTAAACACCGCGACCGCGTGGCATTTTTGCGGGTTGTTTCTGGTAAATATGAAAAGGGCATGAAACTGCGTCAAGTCCGCATCAAGAAAGATGTCGTCATTTCTGATGCACTGACTTTTATGGCAGGAGATCGCTCTCATGTTGAGCATGCTTATCCGGGAGATATTATCGGCTTGCACAATCATGGAACAATCCAGATTGGTGATACCTTTACTCAGGGCGAAGAACTGAAATTTACCGGTATTCCTAACTTTGCGCCAGAATTGTTCCGCCGTATCCGTCTGCGTGATCCGTTGAAACAGAAGCAATTACTGAAAGGTCTGGTCCAATTATCGGAAGAAGGAGCGGTTCAGGTTTTCCGTCCACTGGCCAATAACGATTTGATCGTTGGGGCGGTAGGTGTGCTCCAGTTTGATGTTGTTGTTGCTCGTTTAAAGAGTGAATACAACGTTGAAGCACTGTATGAACCGGTTAACGTTTCTACGGCTCGCTGGGTCGAATGCAATGATGTGAAGAAATTAGAAGAGTTCAAACGTAAGAGTGAAATGAACTTGGCACTCGATGGTGGTAATAACTTAACTTACATTGCGCCAACAATGGTTAACTTAAACCTGACCAGTGAACGCTATCCTGATGTTGCTTTCCGTAAGACACGGGAACACTAATATTTCTTTTGAGCCAACTATCCTGTTGGCTCTTTCTATTTTATTCATATCCCCTATCTTTTTCTTAAGTTAAAAAATAATTCTCTGCTTTAGTGAAAATATACGTTATTTTTTGTAAATCCCATTTTATCAGCACAGACTAGTTGACATACTGTTGGTAACGATTCTAGCTTAAATGAAAAAGGTGGTAGGATGAAAAATATCAAGTTTGTGCATTCACTACTGGCTGTTGTTCTAGGCTCGGTACTGATCAGTGGTAGTGTTCTGGCTGCCGAAAACTCTCCGGGAAAAACCGTGGAGAGTACAGGGCAGAAAATTGATCACTCAATAGAAAACACTGGGAAGAAAATAGATAACTCCATGCAGCACGCCGATGTTTATTTAGACGATAGCGCCATTACGGCAAAAGTGAAAGGGAAGTTGCTGGAACATAAAGGTATAAACAGCAATGACATTTCGGTGAAAACGGAAAAAGGTGTTGTTTACCTTTCGGGTTTTGTCAAAAACAAACATCAGGCGGCAAAAATAGCCAAAATTGTTCATGGAGTGAAAGGTGTTAAATCCGTAAAAAGCACGATAGAGATCAAAGAATAACGGATATATACCCAATGGATTTCAAAGATGAAGGGTATAAAACAGTAACTTAAATTGTGAATAGAGTGGTGGTAATAAGCCACTCTTTTTACTTCTTTTCCTCAAATAAAACCCTATTAAATTGCGAGATTATCTCTTAGCAATATTATTCACTGGCTGTATTTAGGGAACTTGCTAAGCTAATATTTATTTATCTATTGATGCTTTATTCTTAATCTTTTAACAAAATCATTACAAGCTGAGTTGTTTAAGCAATAATATCTTGATAAATATTTAGCATAAATGTGTTAGTCCATAGGGTTCATTGTTTTTAGAGGAGGAGAAGGGTGGGGAAACATATTCCAATAACGCTGGGTAATATAGAACCTTTAGCTTATAACTCCCAGATTAAGCCAGGGAAAATTGCCCTTGTTTGTGAAGGGGGGGGTCAACGAGGTATTTTTACCGCCGGTGTTTTGGATGAATTTCTCCGGCTTAATTTTAATCCTTTTGAATTGTTTATTGGGACATCGGCGGGAGCACAAAATCTCTCTGCCTATATTTGTGGTCAACCGGGTTATGCCCGTAGAGTGATCAATCGTTATACTACAGATCCCGCTTTTTTTAACCCTTTTCGTTTTGTTCGCGGTGGGCACTTGATCGATCTCGATTGGTATATTGATACCATCTCTGAGCAGTTACCCCTTAATATTTCTGTGGCAATGCGTCAATTCGATGCCGGACGCGAATTCTATATGTGTGCCTGTCGCGCTGATGATTTTGCAGCAGATTATTTGCATCCTGATGATAAAAACTGGATGAACATTGTAAAAGCCTCCAGTGCTATTCCCGGTTTTTATCGTAATGGTGTGACACTTGGTGATGTTATTTATCAAGATGGCGGTATTAGCGATGCGATACCTGTGCAAGAAGCCTATCGCCGTGGTGCAGATACGATTGTTGTTATCCGGACAGTGCCTTCACAACTGTATTATACGCCTCAATGGCTCAAGCGTATGGAGCGTTGGTTGGAAACCAGTAGTTTGCAAAAAATGGTGAAAATGCTCAATCTCCATGCTCAGAGTTACCACCGGACACAGAAATTTATCCAGAATCCACCGGATGATGTACAAATTTTTGAAATTTACCCACCTGCCCCCCTGTCTGCCATGGCATTGGGAAGCCGAATCAGCGCATTAAATCAGGATTATCATTTAGGAAGGCGTTGTGGGCGGTATTTTTTGGCAACGATCGGGCATACATTTGTGGGTGGAAAGTTTGGTCACACAGAACGTAGGAGTTATGGCGTGTGCCGCAGTGGCTTAAACGCCGATGGCATCAATCGTAATTGTTTCCGGCGAAACCATTTTCTGAATCATGCCAACCATTCGATAGCAGAGAACCCTGTACCTGATGTGATTGATAATGCACAGGCAACAGAGTCGCTCATTGTGGATAGTCTGGATAAGTAGATGTTTATTGATACACATTGTCATTTTGATTTTCCTCCTTTTGCGGGTAATGAAACAACAAGTCTGGAACAAGCCAAACAAATGGGCGTGGGAAAAATTATCGTACCTTCGGTGAGCCAAATGAATTTCCGGAGGATTGCCACGTTGGCAGAGAATTATCCCTCAATCTATGCTGCTTTTGGCTTACATCCACTCTATATTCGTGAACACCAAAACGTGCATCTGGACGAGTTGGAGCGGCAGCTACAGAAGAAAAGTGCCAAATGTGTGGCGGTAGGTGAGATTGGTCTGGATCTTTATATGCCGGAGCCACAGTTTGAAAAACAAAAAAATGTGTTGGAAGAGCAAATAAAGTTAGCCAGGCAATATGATTTGCCTGTGATACTTCATTCCAGAAAAAGCCACGACCAATTAGCAGCAATCTTGCGGAAGCAGAATTTGCCACGCACAGGCGTGATTCATGGTTTTGCAGGGAGTTTGTCTCAGGCTCAGGCTTTTATACGTTTGGGGTTTTATATTGGTGTTGGAGGAACGATTACTTACGAAAGGGCACAAAAGACACGTAATACCATTTCGCAATTGCCTCTGTCATCTCTGGTATTGGAAACAGATGCGCCTGACATGCCATTATCGGGATTTCAGGGACAGCCAAATCGTCCAGAAAGAGTCGCACAGGTTTTTTCAATATTGTGTGAATTACGCCAAGAATCCCCAGATGAAATTGCCAGCCAGATTTATCAGAATAGCGTAGCATTATTTACATTGGGTTAACTTTAAGCAACAAAATGATAAAAATTCTTCAATCGCAGAAGAGTACAATAAGTTTTAAATAAACATTAATAATGCTTAACTTATATTCCCTGCTTATTTATTCTTTTTTTTAGCCTTTTCTCCATAATATTATCTAATCCCACCGAAATTAAGTGGTTTTATGTGATGAATGTCTCATTTTGTGTTTTTATATTACTTTTTGCTGTATTAATTTGTGATGTTAGTTGCTTGTTCCTTTTTAGTACTAGGTATAATCGGCGCACACACAATGTCAGTGGGAACTTATAGAATAACTGACATATTTTTTTATTATTCATACAGTGAACAGGGATTCTTCCAATGCAACTCCTTATGAGCCTGATCGGGATGGCCGTGCTGATTTTTATCGCAGTACTCTTCTCCAGTAACTATCGAGCCATTAAAATCCGTACTGTCCTGGGCGCCTTTCTGATTCAGGTTGCTGTTGGGGCATTTGTACTTTATGTACCCGCCGGTAAAGACGTTCTAGGGGGAATGTCGAGAGGCGTTTCCAACGTGATTGGATACGGTCAAAAAGGAACAGATTTTATTTTTGGCGGATTGGTTTCCGACAAAATGTTCGAACTGTTCGGTGGCGGTGGCTTTGTTTTTGCCCTGCGTGTTCTGCCTGTCATCGTGTTCTTCTCCTCACTCATCGCGGTTCTGTATTACATGGGTATTATGCAGCTCATCATCAAAATTTTGGGTGGTGGATTGCAGAAAATATTGGGAACATCGCGGACTGAATCTCTGTCTGCAACTGCGAATATTTTCGTAGGACACACTGAAGCGCCTTTGGTTGTGCGTCCTTATATTGCGACGATGACCCAATCTGAATTGTTCGCCGTGATGTGTGGTGGCTTGGCTTCTGTCTCGGGTTCAGTACTGGCTGGCTATGCGTCTATGGGCGTTCCATTGGAATATCTGATTGCGGCTTCATTTATGGCCGCACCAGGTGGTTTACTGTTTGCGAAGCTGATGGTGCCGGAAACAGAAAAAACTCACGATACTGCTGATGCGATGTCGTTGATTGCGGCGGAAGATCGTCCTGCAAATATCATCGATGCAGCTGCATCGGGTGCCGCATCAGGTATGCAATTAGCCCTGAACGTCGGCGCAATGCTGCTGGCATTCACCGCATTGATTGCTTTGCTGAATGGTATTTTAGGCGGAATTGGTGGCTGGTTCGATTATCCTCAATTCTCTATGGAACTGGTTTTAGGCTGGTTTTTTGCACCAATCGCCTATCTGATCGGTGTTCCATGGCATGAAGCAACCATTGCTGGCTCTTTCATCGGCCAGAAAATAGTCGTCAATGAATTCGTGGCGTTCATGAACTTTGGTAAATATCTGGAAGCGGACGATATGGTTAGGGCTGCGGGTCTGCAAGTGCTTTCAGAACATACTAAAGCGATTATCTCTTTTGCTTTGTGTGGATTCGCTAACTTGTCCTCTGTTGCGATTCTTCTGGGTGGCTTAGGTGGTATGGCACCAAGCCGTCGCGGTGACATCGCTCGTTTCGGCCTGAAAGCTGTACTGGCTGGTTCACTCTCTAACTTAATGAGTGCAACAATTGCCGGATTCTTCCTCGCATTATAAGACGCAGGAAGAAATAGTAAGGCGCAGGAAAACGCGTATCAAATTGAATGCAGGTGAGATATCTCACCTGCTTTTGTTTTTCCTGAAATCATAAATGTGATCAAATTCACATTAAAATGTTTGTGATTGCAAATTGTATTTTATTAATGTGATTTTCAGCACTAACTATTGATCATTTACATGTTCAAATAATGATATGCAAAGACTTTATGGATGAAGCTGATACCCGTAAGGTTATGCAAGCTGAAGAGAGCTAAGTGCAGAAAAATTGCACAAAAAATAGTGCGGAGAGAAGGAACTCTATTGTTGTTGTCGTCTATTATTATGATAGCAACATCTTCAAGGAACCAAGTCCGCTCGCCAACAAACGAATGTGTTAATGGTTAACGATAACCGTTCGTTCAAAATAATCGTACAAAAGAATATGTGAACTGATTCAGTCACGATAATAATACCGTTGGAGAGTTTTATGACCGATTTAACCGCCGCCGCTCAGCGTGCGCTGAGTCTGATGGATTTAACTACGCTTAATGATGATGATACAGATGAAAAAGTGACGGCACTTTGTCGTCAGGCAAACAGCCCTGCCGGACATACGGCCGCCGTCTGTATCTATCCACGTTTTATTCCCGTGGCGCGCAAGGTATTGCGTGAGCAGGGAACCCCCGAAATTCGCATTGCCACGGTGACTAATTTCCCACACGGCAATGATGATATTGATATTGCACTGACTGAAACCCGCGCGGCCATCGCTTATGGTGCTGATGAAGTGGATGTTGTTTTCCCTTACCGTGCATTGATGGCAGGTAATGAACAGATTGGTTTTGATCTGGTGAAAGCCTGTAAAACAGCCTGTGCAGAATCAGGTGTCTGGCTGAAAGTCATTATTGAAACCGGTGAATTAAAAGAAGCCGATCTGATTCGCAAGGCATCTGAAATTTCAATTAAAGCGGGTGCGGATTTTATCAAAACCTCAACAGGTAAAGTTCCCGTTAATGCGACACTGGAAAGTGCTGAAATTATGCTGAATGTGATCCGTGATATGGGCGTCGGCGATACCGTTGGCTTCAAGCCTGCGGGTGGTGTGCGTACTGCTGAAGAAGCGGCGCAGTATCTGGCACTGGCCGAACGTATCATGGGAGACAAATGGGCTGATTCCCGCCATTTCCGTTTCGGTGCGTCCAGTTTGTTGGGCAGTTTGCTGACCACACTTGGACATCAGGGACACAAGCAGAGCAGTGGTTATTGAGGCAATAATGACTCATTAAATACACGTTAAGATTAAAGTGATGTGTATTACTGCCATTCTTTTCAGATAATAATGATTGGGAGGTAGCTTTGTTTCTGGCACAGGAAATTATTCGCAAAAAACGTGATGGCCATTCATTGAGTGAAGAAGAAATACGCTTCTTCATTAATGGCGTTCGTGATAACACGGTTTCTGAAGGGCAGATTGCTGCTCTGGCAATGACTATCTATTTCCATGATATGACAATGGAAGAACGGGTTGCTTTGACATTGGCAATGCGTGATTCCGGTACAGTTTTAGATTGGAAAACCCTGAACTTACCCGGGCCGATTGTCGATAAACATTCGACGGGCGGTGTGGGAGATGTCACTTCCCTGATGCTTGGCCCTATGGTGGCAGCCTGTGGAGGATATGTGCCGATGATCTCCGGGCGGGGTTTGGGGCATACCGGAGGAACGCTGGATAAATTAGAATCTATCCCCGGCTTTGACATCTTTCCAGATGAACAACGTTTCCGTAGCATTATTCAGGATGTTGGCGTCGCTATTATAGGGCAGACCAGCTCATTGGCCCCTGCGGATAAACGGTTTTATGCGACGCGTGATATCACAGCGACCGTTGATTCTATTCCTTTGATTACTGCCTCGATTTTGGGTAAAAAGCTGGCTGAAGGATTGGATGCGTTGGTTATGGATGTGAAAGTTGGTTCCGGGGCATTTATGCCGACGTATGAACAATCAGAGCGTCTGGCAGAGTCTATCGTCGAGGTAGCCAATGGTGCGGGTTGCAAAACAACCGCATTATTGACGGATATGAATCAAGTTCTGGCATCCAGTGCCGGTAATGCGTTGGAGGTTCGTGAAGCTGTCCGGTTTCTGACAGGCGAGTACTGTAATCCCCGGCTATTTGAAGTTACGATGGCGCTGTCTGCTGAGATGCTGGTTTCAGGCAATTTGGCAGCCGATCGTGATGATGCGCGTCGTAAGTTACAGGCAGTATTGGACAGCGGCAAAGCGGCTGAAATATTTGGCCGTATGGTGGCAGCACAGAAAGGGCCAACAGATTTTGTTGAAAATTATGCCCGTTACCTGCCGACTGCGGAATTCACCAAGTCAGTATTGGCCGGAAAAAATGGAATCATTGCAAAAATGGATACCCGAGCATTGGGAATGTCTGTTGTTGCATTGGGAGGAGGCCGTCGTAAGGCGACCGACCCTATAAATTACAGTGTGGGGTTAAATGATATCGTTGCGCTTGGGACAACAGTCAATGCAGATACCCCCTTGGCGATGATTCATGCTAATAGCGAAAATGCCTGGCATGAAGCGGAAGAAGCCGTGCGCAACGCTTTTGTTTTTGAAGAAACCGTTCTTGAAAAAACTGAAACAAAAGTCGCCACACCGATGGTTTACCGTCATATTGGTGGATAAACCACACAAGATTGAAAATCGATTTTAATAGCTGGCAGTTCCCGCATTGATAGCGTGAATTGACGCAGGAGAAAATTATGAAACGTACATTCATCATGGTATTAGATTCTTTTGGCATCGGTGCAAGTGCTGACGCTGAAAAGTTTGGTGACAAAGGATCTAACACTTTAGGCCATATCGCAGAACAATGTGCTCGTGGTGAGGCTGATATTGGTCGTAAAGGGCCATTGCACCTGCCTAACCTCAGTCGGCTGGGATTGGGTAAGGCAACGGAGGAATCCTGTGGAACCTTCCCGATTGGTCTGGATAAAGATGCCGAAATTATTGGTGCTTATGGTTACGCGAGTGAACTTTCTTCTGGTAAAGACACGCCATCAGGTCACTGGGAAATCGCAGGCGTTCCGGTTCTGTTTGACTGGGGTTACTTCCATGACCAAGAAAACAGTTTCCCACCGGAATTGCTGGATAAACTGGTTGAGCGTGCTAACTTGCCGGGTTATCTGGGGAACTGCCACTCTTCCGGTACCGTGATTCTGGATAACCTGGGTGAAGAGCACATGAAAACCGGTAAGCCGATTTTCTATACTTCTGCGGATTCTGTTTTCCAGATTGCTTGCCATGAAGAGACATTTGGCTTGGATCGCCTGTATGAGTTGTGTGAAATTGCCCGTGAAGAGCTGAATATTGGCGAATATAATATTGGGCGCGTTATTGCCCGTCCATTTGTGGGTGATAAAACAGGGAATTTCCAGCGTACCGGCAATCGCCATGACTTGGCGGTTGAACCACCAGCGCCAACCGTTCTGAAAAAACTGGTTGATGAAAAGCAGGGTGAAGTGGTTTCCATCGGCAAAATTGCCGATATCTACGCGAATGTGGGTATCACTAAAAAGGTTAAAGCAACAGGAATTGATGCCCTGTTTGATGCTTCACTGATTGAAATGGAGCAGGCAGGGGATAACACCATCGTATTTACCAACTTTGTTGATTTTGACTCTTCTTACGGCCATCGCCGTGATGTTGCTGGTTATGCGGCTGCATTGGAATTGTTTGATCGTCGTCTGCCAGAAATGCTGAAATTGGTTAAAGAAGATGACATTCTGATTTTTACTGCCGACCACGGTTGTGACCCGACTTGGGCGGGATCTGATCACACTCGTGAGCATATCCCGGTTCTGGTTTACGGACCTAACGTTAAATCAGGTTCATTAGGGCATCGTGAAACATTTGCCGACATTGGCCAGACAGTGGCGAACTATTTCGACCTGACGCCAATGGATTACGGTAAAGCGATGTTTTAATTTTTTGGAGGCCAATGCAATGGGCCTCCTCATTTTCACCTATGTTGATACGTAAAAAAAACAAGGAAATAAACTTATGGCTACCCCACATATTAATGCTGAGATGGGCGATTTTGCTGATGTTGTTTTGATGCCGGGTGATCCACTGCGTGCAAAATACATTGCTGAGACTTTTCTGGAAGATGCTCGTCAGGTTAATAACGTTCGCGGTATGCTTGGCTTTACCGGTACTTATAAAGGCCGCCGCATCTCTGTTATGGGCCACGGCATGGGCATTCCATCTTGCTCTATCTATGCCAAAGAACTGATCACTGAATTCGGTGTTAAAAAAATCATCCGTATCGGCTCCTGTGGTGCTGTCAGTGAAGCTGTCAAAATCCGTGATATTGTGATTGGCATGGGGGCATGTACCGATTCCAAAGTTAACCGCCTGCGTTTTAAAGATCACGATTTCGCAGCGATTGCTGATTTTGATCTGGTTCGCAATGCTGTTGATGCTGCCAAGGCGAAGAATATCAATGCCCGTGTAGGTAACATTTTCTCTGCTGATCTGTTTTATACGCCAGATCCTCAGATGTTCGATGTAATGGAAAAATACGGCATTCTGGGTGTTGAAATGGAAGCAGCCGGTATTTACGGTGTTGCTGCTGAGTTTGGTGCAAAAGCACTGGCGATTTGTACTGTTTCTGACCATATTCGTACAGGCGAACAAACAACGGCTGAAGAACGTCAAAATACATTTAACGATATGATTGAGATTGCACTTGAATCCATTTTGTTAGGTGATAATTAAAAAAACGTAAATAGTTTTGCCATTTTATTAGAAAACGATAAGCCCTTTCCAATAATGGAAAGGGCTTTTTATTTATAAAACCTATTTTCCCTTTTCATATTTTGTTAATGATAGAACAGGCCAATTTATTTAATAGTTATTTTATTCCTCACTAAATTGATTAAAAAATGAATGAAGAGAATAAATTTAACAAATTTAAAGCGGAATTTTTTTAAGTAGTGTCAGTAATTGATAATTAGTTTGGTAATTATTCTATCCAGATAAATGTATCGTGTTTGCTTTGGATTAATCAATATAATTGACAATAAAATCTAAATTTTATGGCTGTGTCGAGATAATAAATTTTTCCTTATTTTCAGGAAGGTAAAATAGAGTAATAAAGCAACGCCAATTAAGATGCTAAACTACTAAACATTGCTCGATATAACTCAGGGGAATAATCCAAAATAAAAAAATTATTAGTAAAATATACTACTCATTATGCGTACTTTTTTATAAAAACTCATATTTCATATGATGTTAAAGCACATAGCCAGTTTTATCGGCTGAAATTTGACTTAAGACTTATTCTGTAGAATGATATTGCCAGTTTGGTTTATTTTGACCAGTTATGATTTCTGTCAAAAAACTAAATAATCATTCGCCTAAGTGTCAGAAATTAATTTCTGTGCTTCGGCTTCCTTTTGGCTATCAGTATCTATTTTACAATTAAAGGTATAAGTTAAATTATGAAACTTAATAAATTGGCGATGGTTTTAGGTTTGGGTGTGGCTTTAACTGCTGGCGCGGCAAATGCAGCACCTACCGAGGGTAACGGCACGGTCAAATTCAATGGTTCTATTATTAATTCAGTGTGTTCGATCAAAAATAATAATATTGAAGTTGAGATGGGCCAAATCAACAACAAGATCCTGACAAATGGCGGTGAATCAGCTTCTAAGCCCTTCAAAATTGAATTGCAAGACTGTGTTCTTGATGTTATGAAAGGTGTAAAAACAACTTTCACTGGTCCAGAAGCTGATAGTCCTATCACAGGACTGTTAGCACTTGAAGGTGGTGCGAAAGGTGCTGCTATCATGATCACTAATCATGGCAACAAGCATATTCCTCTGGGTCAAGCATCTGACGAAATGACTATACACGATGGTGATAACACCCTGAACTTTGCTGCTCGCCTGAAAGGTCTACAAACTGAAGATGGTAAAGATATCGGAGTGAAAACTGGTAACTTTACTGCTATCGCAAACTTTACTCTGAACTACCTGTAATATTCCGAGCTGATAGGTAATTTTTATTAGTTGAATATCAGGAAACCAATCGCAATTTTTATTATGAGTTTCCTGATGATACTTTCAGGGTATTTCTTGGATATCACATGTTAGCAGTATGGTATTAAAATATTCTGTAACGGGATCGGCTTTATTGATATAAATCAATATTACGACTCATTGAGTAAGCAGAATGTGCCATTAACGAAATGAACCCTATATGAGGTAAATTGAAATACCCTTTTTTGTTTATTTAATCTACGGTGTTCTCTATTGGCTGTATTAGGTAGGAAAATAATTTTTTTGCCATTCGAAAGTAATTTTTGATGGCATACCGATGGTGACATGTTTTCTCTATTCCCCGCAGTACGGTTAAGCCAGTAAAGCATAAAACAGAGAACGTAACTATTACGGATAAAAGCAGGACATGTGGCTACCTCTGCAACCTCAGTACCGGTCATGGTCCTCAATTTAGAACGATGAATATTAATGATGCCATGTAATTGGTGATAACCCCTACACACTGACAGACTTGGCAGTATCAAACAGCGGCTAAATTCAGATTGGTTTATTAACAATTCATTGTTTAGAGGATGCTATGGCTTTGTTTTCAGATTCTATGAATCATGATTCTTCATCTTTTAATAAAAAAACGAACAGTAATAGAAAAAACACCTGTCATAAAAATAGAGTGGTTAATAAAAATAAGAGCGTTAATAAAATAAAAAAAAGCCATTTAATCTACGGAATTAAACCTCTTTCTGCTCTGGTACTGTTTGCATTATCGAGTATTCAGGCAGGTTATTCTAAGCCAGGAATTGAATTCAATACCGATGCGCTGGATATCGGTGAACGTGCCAATATTGATTTGGATAAGTTCGCACGCGCGGGTTATATCATGCCGGGTAACTATATAATGGGTGTCCGGATGAATAAAAATGAATTTCCGGAGATGTATCCTATCGATTTCATTGCACCACCTGATGATCCGGAAGGCAGTCAAGCCTGTATATCCCCCGAATTAGTGAAACAAATCGCACTGAAACCAGAGTGGGTAGAAAAATTGGGTTGGCGGAATGAGGGGAAATGTCTCGATCTCAATACCCTGCCGGGCTTATCGGCCAGAGGTGATTTAGCCACTTATACGCTGTATTTGATTGTCCCTAAAATCTATTTGGAATATGACTTGCAGGACTGGGACCCTCCTTCCCGTTGGGATAATGGGATCCCCGGATTGCTGTTTGACTATAACCTTAACGCACAAACATCCAAACCTAACCACGGCAGCAGTAACCAACAGGTAAGCGCTATCGGAACTGCGGGTATGAATGCTGGTGCGTGGCGTTTTCGCGCTGATTGGCAGGCCAGATATAATCGTTTTAAAACCAAGGATGATAAATCTGATAAGTCGAGTAACTTTGGCGGGAATAATTCTGGTGGAAATAGTTCTGGTGGAAGAGAGCGCGAGTGGGATTGGAGCCGTTATTACGCGTATCGTGCGCTCCCTCGTTTGGAAGCGAAATTAACATTGGGTGAGGATTATCTCAATTCCAACATTTTCGATAGCTTCCGCTATACCGGTGTCAGTTTGGTGACCGATGAAAATATGCTGCCACCGAATTTGCGCGGATATGCGCCTGAAGTCACAGGCGTGGCGCGGACTAATGCCAAAGTGACGATTAGCCAACTGGGAAGAGTATTATATGAAACTCAGGTCGCTTCTGGCCCATTCCGTATTCAGGATCTGAGTGATGCTGTGGCAGGAACACTGGATGTCAGAGTCGAAGAGCAAGACGGTAGTGTACAGCAATTTCAGGTCAACACGGCGACTATTCCTTACCTTACTCGCCCCGGACGTGTGCAGTACAAATTAGTGGGGGGTCAATCGACTAATGATAAGCACCGTCGTGAAGGGCCAGCGTTTGGTTTGGGGGAATTCTCCTGGGGAATTAACAACGGTTGGTCATTGTATGGCGGCCTTTTGGCGGCGGGGGATTATAACGCCTTGTCATTGGGGATCGGCCGTGACTTGATGATGTTTGGTGCGCTGTCATTTGACGTGACGGAATCAAGGGCAAGATTACCGGGAGAGCACAAGACGCTGACGGGCGGCTCTTATCGTCTCAGTTATTCGAAACGTTTTGATCAATACAATAGCCAAGTGACATTTGCCGGATATCGTTTCTCTGAACGCAATTTCATGAATATGGGGCAGTATATTGATCGTCGCTATCGTAATGTTTCTTCTGATAGTGGCAAAGAGCTGTATACCATTATTTTCAATAAACAATTTACAGATATCGGTCTGAGTGCTCACCTTAACTATAGCCATCAAACCTACTGGAATCGGCCGACAAATGATCGTTATAACGTCTCTTTATCCAAATACGTAGATATTGGACGTTATAAAAATATCAGTGTCAGTCTGTCAGCCTACCGCAACAATTTTGACAATAGAAAAGATGACGGCATGTACCTGAATCTTTCCGTTCCGTGGGGAGATAGCGGCACTTTCAGCTATAGCGGAATGCTTAACCGTCAAGGCAACTCTCATATGGCTGGCTACTATGGCCGCATTGATGATCGCAATAACTACCGTATTTCAGCGGGTACCAGTATGCGCGGCAGGGCATTAGCGGATGGTTATTACACTCACTATGGTGACAAGGCACTGTTGACTGCCAGCGCCAGTTATCAGGATGGTGGCAATACCACGGCTGCACTTGGCTTACAAGGCGGAGTGACTGTAACCGCAAGTGGGGCCGCACTGCACCGTATCAACATGCCGGGGGCAACCCGTCTGATGGTAGATGCAGAAGGGGTCAGCAATGTCCCTATCCGGGGATTCGGTTCGGCAGTTCATACCAACTATTTTGGTAAAGCGGTGCTGGTTGATGTGAACAACTATTACCGTAATACGGCAAATATTGACTTAGATAACTTGCCAGATGATGTAGAGGCACTGCGCTCTGTCCAGCAGGCAACATTGACAGAAGGTGCGATTGGTTATCGCAAATTCCAAGTTGTGTCCGGGATTAAAGCGATGACGATTATCCGGCAGCCTGATGGTTCATTCCCACCTTTTGGTGCTTCTGTCTTGAATGCCGCTCAGCGTGAAATCGGCATTGTCAATGATGATGGATACGCTTACCTGAGCGGGATTAATCAGGATGAAAAATTGAAAGTACATTGGAATGGGCATGCCCAGTGTGAGATTACCGTACCAGATGATATTGCTACAGAATCTTTGTCTGCAATTTTGTTGCCTTGTCAATTTTTAAAAGGCGAAGATAAGTAAATGTAATGAAACGGTCCATAAAATCTGTCTTAAATAGCGTATTATATTGCTTTTTTGACGCGGGAAGTGCTGCTTTTGGTTAGCACATCAGTATAAACCTGAGCTTCTTTTGAGCATGAGCAAATGACACTATGAAACTGAAAAAAATTCTAATGATAACTGCCATGGCACTGATTGGTTTGATGTCAGTTCATCAGGCAATGGCTGCGATAACGTTGGATCGTACCCGAGTCATTTTTAATGGGGATGTGAAATCCGTTAGCCTTAACGTCGAAAATCAACATCTTGATTTGCCTTATTTGGCACAGTCATGGATTGAAGATGAAAAGGGAAATAAGATCAATGGTCCGCTTGTTGTTGTTCCGCCTGTACAACGTATTGAAGCCGGATCAAAGAGTCAGGTTAAGATTCAAACATTGCCGACCATCGCTCAACTGCCACAAGATAGAGAGAGCTTGTTCTATTTCAATGTTCGCGAAATTCCACCACGCAGTGAGAAGCCTAATGTATTGCAACTTGCTGTACAAACGCGCATCAAATTGTTCTACCGTCCTGAAGCTGTCATCGCACGTCGTATTGATATTGATAACCCGTGGCAAGAAAAACTCACTCTAACCCGTGAAGGAAATCAGTATTTAGTGAATAACCCAACACCTTATTACATCACTATTTCAGAAGCATCGAACAAATTGAATGGTAAGAGTGTAGAAGGTTTTCAGCCTGTTATGTTAGCGCCCAGAAGCAGCGAAAAACTGGGTGGAACAATCAGTTCATTGGGGAATACGCCGGTACTGACCTATGTCAATGATTATGGTGGTCATCCTCAGTTAACATTTAATTGTAGTGGCGATACCTGTGCGGTGGAAAAAATCGTCACTGAAGGAAGCTGATTAAATTAAGTTAAGTTGTATAGGTGATGTCCCATCAATAGCAAATAGCAACGTTGATGGGCATCAATACAGAACTAGCCGGAACGAGATGAGTTTCTTTCGATAAATAATTGGATAAATGTAGGGTAATAATAATGAGTCCGTTAAGCATCAAATTATCCAAATATGTACTGACAGGGTTGTTTCTTTTGGGCATTAATAGCCAGCAAATTACGTATGCACAAGATAACCTGCGCCAAGATGTCAAAATTACGTTCACTGTACTTGCTCCGACTTGTTCGATTAAGACAGAAGATCAAAATATAGAAGTAGATTTCGGAAATATTTCTAACAGGGATCTTTATCAGAAACATCGTACAGAAAACCAACGATTTAATCTTCGTCTGGAGAATTGTGATCCTCGTGTCACAAAACGCCTAAAAATTAAGTTCGCAGGAGAATCCAGCAAAGAATTGCCGGGATTGTTAGCAATTAGATCTACCGCTGGTACGGGTGGTGTAGCTATTGGAATGGAAACAACCGATGGTACACCGATACCGTTTAATAAAACCAGTGAATTCCCGTTATTAGCTGATAGCAGAAATAATGTGATCCCATTCCGGGCATATATACAAGCCGAGCCTAGCGCTCTTCAGGAGAAAAAGATTGGTGTTGGTCGATTTACTGCAATCGCGGCTTTTGAAGTTAACTACGACTAGTCATGCTGACTGGTTTTTCATCCACGATCTTTAGTCAGAATCAGATGCTATTTGGAAAATAAGCTATGCGCCATATTAAAAAATCGTTGTTGAAACTAGCGGCGTTGTTGTTTTTATTAAGCGCCACACATGTCTATGGTGGGGCTTATGTGATGCCGGTGAATACGGTACCAAAGGGTAATCAAGCTACCACAACCATGGAAATTATTGAATGGACAGAGGAAGAGGGTATCCCGAATCCTTGTTATAAATGGGGAAAATGCCTTGTTGGCCCTGATGTGCAGTATAAGACGCATCAGCCGGGTATGTACGGTTCTTGTGACATTGCAGGGGTATGCCTGACAGATGCACAAAAATATCCGACAACGGCTGATGTTATGCGGGCTTATAAAAAGAAATTTGGAATTCCTAAACGGGTTACATTCGACATTATGACCGCAGATTCAGAATGTGTAGGTTTGTTTTATGCGCCGAAGACATTCCCTGGAAATGGTAATGCTGAAAAATTCCCGAATTCCACTTGTAATAAAATGCCGCCTCCACGTCAATCTTGTAAAATTTACATACCTTCTGAAATTGCATACGGGGAATTAATTGCTTCAGAAGTGAATAACGCCAGCCGAACAATTAATGGTTACCTTGAATGTGCTCTTCCCAGCAGCAAAATACAGTTGCACGCTAAATCAATCGATGGCGAGCCTAAAGTTTATTTTGATTCCAATAGACAAATGCATGCGACATTGCAAATTAATGACCAAGACGCAGCAAATGGGGTCGGGGTCACTGCCAGAAAAAATAATGAAAGGGCACCTTTCACCCTAAAATCAACACTGCACACAATCACTCTACCAAAAGCCGGTAAATATGAAGGCACCGCAGTCGTTTATTTAACTTATTTATAAATTGAGAGCAAAGATATTATGCACGTCAGTATGCTGGTAGGAAAAAGAATCCAAATGAAAAGGAAAGAAATTGGAGTGACAGCAGCAGAGCTGGCAGACAAAATTGGAGTTAGTCATCAGCAATTGTCACGTTATGAACGAGGAACTAATAGAATCAGTCTGGAGCATTTGGTTGCTATTGCTATTGCTCTGGAAACGCCCGCAGACTGGTTTTTGGAGGATTGTTTTACTCCCCCTAAAGTTAATATGAATAATCAATATGACTGTGTGGCGGAAACAATATTGGGATTATAAGGCAGGATTTATATTGTTAATAAATAGAAAAAGATTAAGGCTGCAAAAACCTAAGCCATTCCCGAACAGGAATGGCTTTTTTGTATATAGAAAACCCCCAGCTTGGCTGGGGGTTCCGTAGAGCTTACAGCTATAAGTCTGCTATAAAAACCCCTTTTGATTTGTTAAAACACCTTGCGGTCTGGCAACTG